>CAZFXY010000011.1:6609-20587 GCA_964523185.1 uncultured Methanoculleus sp. | reverse complement strand
AGTTTGGGGGATGAAGCAGGAAGCCTCTGGGTCTTTAGCCCAGAGGTAGTTCACAACCAGGTATGAAATACTCAAACATCCGGGGGACTTGAGGGAATCCTGGATGAGGAGTAAAAGCAGATGAACACCAGATACCTGACTGTCGGGGCGTTAATGGCACTTCTCTTCCTGTCAGCCGGTGCCGCAGCATTTCAGTTCTCCGGAGAATATACCGAAGGGGGAATGGAATGGCTGAATGAACATTGGGGGGAGAACATCACCGAAGGGGACGTGGCCCGGATTGCCTATACCTCAGAAAATTACGAGAAAATGAGGGCAAACGTTGATCCAAAGCTGCTCGAAAAAATATGGAGCAAGTCGTACCACTGGGTCAACCCTCATCCTGGGGTTTCAGGAGAACATTCTGAATGCCCGTTCGGTGCGACCGCATGGGACGAAACCGGGCCGGTGAACATCCGGAAACTGAACCTCTTACAGAAACAAGAGATGGGTCTGGAGAATGCGGTGACCGATTCGAGCGGCTATTGTGTTGTTGGCTACATGGACACGTCCATTAAAGAGGGAGAGGCAAAAGCCTTTCACCGTCGGATGCCGGAGAATCTCAGCCGGTTCACGTATGATCTGCTTTGGGGGAATAAAGAGGATTCCCTGAAACTTACCATCTTTGCTCCGGACGGAATAATGGGGCCATATTATGACGACAGCGACGGGCAGGTAAACGGCAGGATTTTTCTCCAGATTTCCCGCCCCGGAGGCATAAAGGCAGGGGACTGGTATGCGGTTGTTGAAGGAGAACGGGTTGACGGCACCCGGCCGTTCATGCTGCTTGTTGTGTGAGGTTACAATGATTCATCCACGATTATCAAGTCTGATTTTCATTCTGGCCATTTTGAGCCTGATAACGCCTGTTACCGCTGCTGTTGAAACGGGTGGCTATGTGGTCGAACCAGCCTATGGCATTTACCCGGAATACAGCGATGTCTACTTTACTCCCTGCTCAGAAGAAACCGTACTTCTCAATGAACCTGAACCCACGCCTATCCGTTTGGCAGAGTTACCGGCCGGGGTGCTTGTCATCCTGGGTATTGCTACGGTAACGCCGGGGGCTGTCTATCTTGGCAAACATCTCTTCGCAGCCAATGTACCCATTATCGGAGGATTCCAGAGAATTTCCCGGAAGAATATTTTTGATAACTCGTCCAGGGAGCGGGTCTTTTGCTGCATAAAGGAGCATCCGGGAGCACAGCTATCTGACCTGAAACGGTTCACCGGGTTTAGCTACAAGAACCTGACCTATCATCTCGATGTCCTCGCCAGTTTTAATGTTATCACGTTGGAAAAATGCAAGAATACGACCCGGTATTTTAAGAATTCCAATAAATTTTCGGATGAAGAACGGGCAATGCTCATGCATCTCAGTCATTCCAGTGACAAAAAGATCATTGAGACCGTCCTGCACCACCCGGGGGTATCCCGCAGTGAAATCAGCCATATGATTGGAATTTCCGGGCCTTCTGTCAGCTGGCACATGCGTTTCCTGCTGGATGACCGGATTATCGAACAGAGAAAGGAGGGAACGGTTGCCCGGCACTACCTCACGGGTGAGATGATCAGGGTGTATGAGAGTGTGGCGAAACGGGTCTTTGCAGCCGTTTAATCCCCTGTCTATCGTCTTCATTGGGCCCGGCAGGGGTCGATAGAGACATGAAATGCCCTTCGGGAGTATGTGCCAATGCCGGGTTACGTTTCCTCATGCCACTGGCACGCTAAAAATACCCAGCTATGGCAAAATAAAGCAAAATAGAGCAAAACACCGTACCTCACGTGCAAAACCCCCGGTTCTTTGCGAAACCTGGTTTCTCTCAATGTGATAAAAATCCCTAGCACTTTCTCATGATTCGAGAGATTCGAACCGGTCAAACAATTAATATATTCCGGGGGTACCTAAGCTATGTCTGTGGGTCTGTGGTCCGGACCAGGAGTCATGATATGAAGAAAAAGACAATCAGGGATATTGATATCGCAGGGAGACGCGTCCTCGTCCGGGTGGACTTCAATGTACCGCTGCTGGACACGGGGGAGATAGAGGATGACTCCCGAATCAGGGCCTGTCTCCCGACGATAGATCTCCTTATCGAAGAAGGTGCCCGGGTCATCCTCTGCTCCCATCTCGGCCGCCCGAACGGACAGGTGGTGGAAAATCTCAGACTTGCACCGGTTGCAGACCGGCTTTCCTTCTTGCTCGGGATGAAGGTGCAGGCGCTCCGGGACTGCATTGGTCCTGAGGTCGAGGCCTCAGTATCCGCGATGCGCGATGGGGAGGTCGTGATTCTCGAGAATCTCCGGTTCCATCCCGGGGAGGAGGATAACGATCCGGTATTTGCCGCATCCCTCGCCCGGCTCGCTGATATCTATGTCAACGATGCGTTTGGGTCGTGCCATCGCAGGCATGCATCAGTCGTCGGGATAACCCGGTTTCTGCCCTCCGTTGCTGGTCTTCTTCTCGAAAAGGAGCTGGTGATGCTGGGGGGGCTCCTCGGAAACCCGGGACGGCCCTTTGCTGCGATCGTTGGCGGTGCAAAGGTAAGCGGGAAACTGGGCGTTCTTGAAAATATTATCCCGAAGGTCGATATGCTTTTTATCGGTGGGGGAATGAGTGCGAGCTTTCTTGCGGCCAAGGGCTTTTCGGTCGGGAACTCCCCTGTCGAACAGGAAAGACGGGAGTACGTGAACGGACTTCTGAAAATGGCTGATTCCTCGGGTGTCCGAATCCTTTTGCCAATCGACGTTCTGGTGGCGGCAAATGCTTACGAGAGTTCCGGATCACAAACCGTTGCTGTATCAGCGATTCCGGATCATACCAGCATCGTGGATATCGGACCAAAGACGATTGCCCTGTTTGTTCGGGAACTGAGTGCGTGCCGGACGGTGTTCTGGAATGGCCCGCTGGGAGTATACGAGGTCCCTGAATTCTCTCATGGCACGTACACGATCGCAGGGTTGCTTGCTGAACTGGACGCCGTCACCGTTATCGGGGGCGGTTCTACTGCCAGCATGGTAACTGGCCTCGGCCTCGCGGACCAGATGAGCCACGTGTCTACCGGTGGGGGTGCATCCCTCGGGTTCCTTGCGGGCGACGTTCTCCCCGGTATTGCAGTTCTCGAGGATGCATAAAAAATCACGATTAATGTGGTAAAAAAGAGAACCCGAAGTTCTGCGACGACGTTTCTGTTTCCCCTGTTGCAACAGATCTCCGGCACCGGACCGGTCCTCTACAACCGTTGCCGTACACCACAGATGGTTTGTCTGGTATTATCACATCAGGCCGCCCCATATTACGGTCGTTGCTATTTCGTAGAGGGAAGGGTCAACGATCTTCTTGCGCCCGGCAATATCTTTCAGCAGGACACTGGTAATTCTGTTGCCCTTGAATGCCACCATCTTGCCATATTCTCCGGCCCTGACGAGGTCGATTGCGGCGACACCAAACCGGGTAGCAATAACCCGGTCGAACGCCGTCGGTGAACCACCTCGCTGGACGTGGCCGAGGATCGTAACCCGGGTCTCGGCACCGAGGCGGCGTTCCAGTTCCCTTCCAAGCAGATTCCCTACACCGACGAACCTTTCATGGCCGCACTCGTTTCGCTCGTCTTCCGGGACGGGAGGGGCACCAATGTCTTCCCGATGGGTACCCTCTGCAATCACCACGATTGAGTGACTCTTGCCGGCTTCATGTCGCAACATCAGGTCCCTACATACCTCATCTATCGAAAAGCGCACATCGGGGATCAGGATGATGTCGGCACCCCCGGCAATACCTGCCATGAGCGCAATCCATCCCACGTCACGTCCCATCACCTCGACCACCATGATACGGTGATGGGATTCGGCAGTGGTACGCAGACGATCGATCGACTCGGTCACGATAGAAATTGCGGTGTCAAATCCGATGGTCGTATCGGTCCCAAGGACGTCGTTGTCTATCGTCTTTGGTATGCCGACAAGGGGGACTCCCTTTTTTGCCATTTCATTGGCCGCTGCGAGCGTACCGTCGCCGCCAATGACAATCAGCCCTTCCATCCCGTGGCGCTGCATGGTGTCTTGTATCTTCTGGAAGTCTCCGGCCTTTTTGAGCGGGTTTGTTCTGGAGGTGCCAAGGATTGTACCTCCTTTCTGGAGGATGCCTGCGACCGAGAAATCGGTGAGATGTTCGACATCGTCTTCGATAAGTCCGACCCACCCGTTCCGTATACCGACAGTAGCAATTCCGACCCGTGCCCCAGCCCGGACAACGGCATGGATCGCCGCGTTCAGCCCCGAGCAGTCCCCTCCACCCGTCAGTACTCCGATTGTCTTCATTCTGAATATATCCCCTAATCTCTCTTAGAGTGGTTATTACCACTTGTAACTTCCGTTTAGTCAATGCCCTGATTCACCATTGATGTGAAAGGTGCATCAAAATTTTATGCGTACGTAAGAAAATAACCGTGGGAGATCAGGACACAACAGGTATCATCCCGGACGCGCCTTTTCCCCCAATCAACTTGGTTCAGACAATGGTGCCGAAACCCTGTTTTTGACCGGTGCAGTCATTTCGTTATGTCATTTTTTTTCACACATATCTCCCCGCATGCCCCAAGTTCTACCACGACCTGATGCTCTCCCTGATCATTTACCAGATGAATGTTTTTATCCTCCTGATCAATCCCGTCAACGACAACGGTGCTGACATGTGATCCCAAACCGGAATTGTGCACGACGATATGATATGTCGTGGACCGGTATCGATAATCAATCCGATAGGTGTTCCACATCGTCGGGATACAGGGTTCAAACCTGATCGTATCCCCTGATAGTTGCAACCCGAGGAGCGATTCCAGGATAAGGGTATACATCCACCCTGATGCTCCCGAATACCAGGTCCAGCCACCCCGTCCGGTATGGGGAGGGGCAGCATAGATATCAGAAGCAACCACATACGGCTCGACCTGATACTCCCTGACATCCTCAGGCGTCTTGCTATGGTGAATCGGACTTAAGGACGGCAACAGATCCCACGCCTTCTGACACTCTTTCAGCGTTGCAAAAGCCATCACAACCCATATGGCAGCATGGGAATATTGCCCCGCGTTCTCCCTGACACCGGGGATATATCCCTTGATATACCCGGGATTGGGATGAGCTACATCAAATGGCGGAGTGAACAGAATTATCAGTTGGTCATCCGCCAGGATGAGATGTTCATTTACTGCTTCCATCGCCGTTATCGCCCGCTCCTCTGAAGCAGCTCCTGAAAGGACTGCCCAACTCTGGGCAATGGAATCAATCATACATTCAGAGTTTTCCGAAGATCCAAGTGGTTGACCTGAATCAAAATACGCACGACGGTACCATTCCCCGTCCCATCCATGTCTCTCCAGATCTTCCTGTAGCCGCTCAGCGTTTACTCTGCAGAATTTTGCAAAAGAGGGATCACCGTGGAGTTCAGCAACCTCATGAAATTGCATCAGAACGTCGAAGAGGAAAAATCCCAGCCATACACTCTCTCCCTTGCCCTTTGCACCGACAAGATTCATCCCGTCGTTCCAGTCCCCTGTCCCCATCAGAGGCAGGCCATGTCTCCCGAACTTCAACCCCCACCGAATTGCTCGTATACAGTGTTCATACAGGGTTCCGGAAGTGTCTGACTGGTGCGGCAGATCATAATATGAGTCTTCCTCAGGGGGCAGTTTTCGCCCTTCGAGAAACGAAATCTCCTCATCCAGCACCCCGGTATCCCAGGTGGCGAGCACATACCTGCAGGTGGCGAAGGGAAGCCATAGGTAGTCGTCAGAGCAGTGGGTCCGCACTCCCCTATTCGATGGCGGGTGCCACCAGTGCTGGACATCACCTTCAACAAACTGGTGCTCTGCATGGAGAATAAGTTGTTTTCTCATTAATTCAGGTCGGGTGTGGATGAGTGCCATCACATCCTGCAGCTGATCACGGTATCCAAATGCCCCTCCTGACTGGTAAAAACCGGAACGTGCCCATAACCGGGAGGCAATAGTCTGGTATAACAGCCATCCATTGACGAGCAGATCCACCGACCGGTCAGGAGTGGTAATAGCAACTGCACCAAGGGTCTGGTCCCAATATTCCTTAACTTCTGCGAGGGCGGTACGTGCAGGCCATATTCCCCGGTTCTTTAAGGCAAGCATTCTTGCTTCATCTCTATTCCGTCCGACACCAAGGGTAAAGATAATTTCACGTTCTTCTCCGTCCGTCAGTTCACACTGGACCTGCATCGCAGCACATGGATCAAGAGCAGCTCCAACCTTATTTGAGAGACTGACCTGCTTCATCGCGGCAGGCTTTTCGAGCGACCCGTTGCGTCCAATAAACTCATGCCGGTCACCGTTAACGGTCCGTTTCAACATATTAGCGTCAAAAAACGCTACTCTCCCGGGGAATTCACTGTTATATGGATTTTCAGCAAAAATGGCTCCAGATGTCTGATCAATTTCCGTGATCACATGCAGCAGAGATTTCGACCTGAGTTCATTGAGGACCCATTCTACATATCCGGTAACAGACAGGTGTCTGCGACGACCTGATATGTTCCGGATTCGAAGAGACATGAACTTCACCGGATTGTCAATGGAGACATAGACGGTCAGTTCGGTGCATATCCCATGTTCGCAATGCTCAAAGACAGAATATCCAAATCCATGCCTGGTCACGTATTGATTTTCCCCTCGTACCGGCAATGCAGTAGGAGACCAGAATACGCCTGTTTCTTCATCCCTGATATACAAAGCCTCTCCGGAGAGATCCTGAATCGGATCGTTTGTCCAGGGTGTGAGTCTGAATTCATGAGCATTCTCACCCCAGGTATAGGCACTGCCACTCTCTGATATCACTGTCCCAAAGTTCTCGTTTGCGATGACGTTCACCCAGGGTGCAGGGGTTATCTTCCATTTTCCGGTAATGATGACGTATTCCCTGCCATCCTGAGAAAACCCACCGGTGCCGTTGAAATAGAGAAGATCTTTGCCCGTCGCATCGGGCCCGGCTTTCGGTTCAGGATGCGGAGTCTGGGTAGGGTAGAGCTTCGGGACGACAACCCCGGACCAGCGTGCCCGTTTCAGCTGTTCGGACAGCGTACCCCCCGAGTCTGAAATTATCACCCGTGCCACGGTCTGAATAAGGACACGATCCTCATCTGAAATATGTTCAATACGTCTGATAATGATCCCCCCTTTCTGGTTCATTATCAGTGGGTCAGAGCCCGGAGGTATCCGGGACATGATCTCATCCTGCAGTTCCTGCCGGTATCCCGACTGCCCCTCATTCCAGATGATTAAATCGACTATTAGCCCCTTCATCCGCCAGTATGCATGAGCCTGCACCATCTCTGCGACAAGATGTACCCGATTCCTGTTCTTTATCCTTACCAGCACTATCGGGATATCTCCTGAGATGCCATACCCCCAGAGATCTGACTGGCCACGATTATTCTTTAGAATTATGTTCTGGCCTGCACGTCGGCAGGGATTTGCATAGATGATCGGGGAGGCGAGTGAACAAAACAACTGTGCATCCCGCTCTGTCGTGTTCAGTTGTGCGAGCATCACCTGGGAGTGCGTCCAGGCCAGCTCAAAAACCCGTTCTTCGGTGTATTCTTCAAAGTACTTCTCGATCAGTGCAGTGGATCTCTCACGACTCTCACTGACTCCGGTGAAGATCGTCACGCCCGCTGTCTCATGCGGTTCCAGGACAATGGTACATCTGATAGCAACTATCGGATTGAGAACGGAACCCGCAGTGTCAGAAAGAGTTGAAGAATCGATCATGGCAATTGGTCTTGAGAGTGAATTTCCACGTCCGATAAATTTTGACCGATCGGTCTCAAATGATTTTTTCCGTGCCTGGGTGCCATGAACGGTCATCAGATGAAACATCCATGGGGGACGCTCACCATCTGATCGCGGTCTTCTCGTCGCGAGGATTGCACTTTTATCCCGTACCAGTTCGGTTTGGACAAACAGGTTACTGAAGGCCGGGTGGGTTTCATCTGAGCTCTGAGGTGCCAGTACCACTTCAGCATAGCTGGTAAATTCTATTGTTCGTCGCGTCCATGTCCGGTTTGTTACTCGTATCCTTCGAAGTTCCACATCGTCTTCAGGAGAAACAGTAATGTCAGTGTGGGTATCAAAATCCTGATCTCTCCGGAAATATTCTGCACGAGACTGCTGGAAAATCGTGTGATAGAGATCAGGGCTCTTTCTGGTGGGCTGATACCCATTTGACCAGAACTCCCCACTCGCAATATCTCTGATATAACAAAAGGTGCCATTGTTATCTGCAGTCGGATCCTCCCGCCATCGGGTCATGGCAAGATCGTCCCATCTGCTATACCCCGACCCGCTGTTGTTTATCATGACATGGTACCTGCCGTTCGAGAGCAGTTGCACTTCAGGTCGTGGAGTATTTGCGGTCTGGAACGTCCGCATCGGGGATTCTTCTTCCTCGGTTATTTTATGGGTTCCCAGGACCTCCCATGTATGTGGGTGGAACGGTGTGTTCACGGGCATCTTCTCCTGGAGCAGCATCATGGTTGCCTGAAGACTTGGATCAGCCTCAAATCTTTTCTGCATCGGACGATGTAATAATTCATAGGCGAGAGAGAGCAGAATCATCCCCTGGTGATGTGCCATGAATGACCGTACTATTGTGTGTTTCTGGCCTGGAGGCACCCTGGACGGGGTGAAATCGATGGCCTCATAAAATCCATACGCACCGGCATACCCCAGTGATTCCATATGTTCGAGATTCTTAGCGGCCAAAGCCGGATTTACCATCAGTCCCATCACTGCAGCATACGGAGCAACCACCAGATCCCTGGCAAGTCCCAGTTTGAACCCAAGACCCGGAATGCCAAATGCCCGGTACTGGTAGTTCAGGTTTG
The DNA here is from genome assembly GCA_964523185.1 of uncultured Methanoculleus sp. Lineage (GTDB taxonomy): Archaea > Halobacteriota > Methanomicrobia > Methanomicrobiales > Methanomicrobiaceae > Methanogenium. The sequence continues at coordinate 11,637 of CAZFXY010000011.1, read as the reverse complement.
TATCGGTAATGTTATATCCGGATTCTGAAATACCCCAGGGAATGCCTTTTTTGCGGCCATACGCTATCTGTTTGGCTACGACTGCATGATACGTGTGATCGAGAAGGGTATTCTCATACGTCGGCATCACGAGAAGTGGCATCAGATATTCGAACATTGATCCACTCCATGATATCAGGATAGGTTTTCCTTTTCCGATAGTAGTGAGCAGGCGCCCTAACGCGAACCAATGCTCCAGCGGAAGCTTATTCTGAGCGATACCGATAAAACTGGTGAGTCGTGCCTCTGATGCGAGCAGATCATAAAAACTGACATCCAGCTGAAAATCAGTCGCATTATACCCGATTGAGAGGAGATTACTCGCCCGATCATACAGAAATTCATATTCGATCTCTGAAAATGCACTGCATTGATCTGCAAGGAGCAGTATCGACCGGATGCGTTCTTCTGCCCGCCCGCTTGAGCGTGTCATCTCCTCAAGCGTCCGAACAAGCCAGTGATGACCAGAACCGGGGACACGGTTTGCATTCCCGTGTGTGTCAAGCCAGTCCATTAGCGGGCCAATCCGGATGGAAAGATCCTCGCTTATCGCAGCGACATCCCTGACAGATGGGATCTGACTATTGAGTGTCTCAACCTTTCTGCAGACCAAAGAAAGATACGGCGTCAGTTCCTGTGGAAATTCATCCAGGAGAGTGTCAGGAGGACTGCCTGTGGACTCCCATGTCGTGAAGGACTTCAAATCCTGTAGGTGCGTTTCGACCTGTCGTTTTGTTGCAGCAGCCCACCATCTGACTTCACCATCCTGACAGGCATTGAGTTCGGATAGCACTTCTGATGCAACCCCGTCAAGATATCTGAGATGGTTCAGGGCGTCAATAGTCGCCTCCGGCATCCGGGCGGCACCGTCTTTAAGGTCAGTAATCTTTAATTTGAGTGATGGTGGCACCACTTCCTTATTCTTTTTTGTGGCAGCTGCTATCGCTTCAGAGAAGAGTGAGAGCGTGTCTGATAAACCGTCTGCACATGTATGCGAAAGAACCTGATCACCAGGGAGTTCATACAGTCCCTGTTTCAATACGAGTAGTGATCCGACAAGGTTACCGCTGTCGACGGTGGAGATATACCCGGGGAACTGTGGCTCTAGGGTGATGGTATCATACCAGTTGTAAAAGTGACCCCGGAATCTCTCCATCTGCCCCATGGTAGTCAGGGTATTTTGAGTACGTTCAATCAGTTCACTCATTGGAATATAGCCAAAGTCGTACGCGGTAAGATTTGCGAGAAGGGAGAGTCCGATATTTGTTGGAGAGGTGCGGTGAGCAACAGCCCGAACCGGCTGCTCCTGATAGTTGTCCGGGGGAAGGTAATGGTCCTCAACAGTGACAAAGGTCTCAAAAAAATGCCAGGTCCGCCGTGCAATTCCTCGTAAAAAATGTGCCTGCTCCGGGGTAATACTGGTGGTCCGGGTTTTTATTGGCTGACTGATCCACCACGCGATGGCGGGGGATACTATCCATACAAGTGCAAACAAGGCGATAGCAGGACGTGCAAAGGGGAAAATAAAGCCCATTCCAAAGAACAGCACGGCCCCGGTTACCGGCCCGGACCACATTATCCGGTATGTTCCTGAAATACCGGAATCTTCTGCCCGTCTAACCTCCTGGTGGGTCGTCCACTCTAATAGATTACAATGGGAAATGGCCATGCGCCAGCAGGACCGAAATACTGCATCAAGGGATATATATGCTTCATGTGGGAGAAAGGCCAGGGAAACGAGAGCCCCTGCCAGCTGGCCCCGGATAATCTGGGGCATGTTGCAAAGATGCAGTGCCCAGGTCTGTTCTTTAGGCTTCTTTATGCATTTCCAACCAATGATAGTTAATGGTGGAATCAGGTAGAGTGATACGATAAAGGCCGTCCAGAAGAGCGGGTTCGCAAGGCAGATCCATGCCAGAATGAGAAAGAAAAACGTCATTGGCGCGATGAGGCTTCTTCTCAGGTTGTCAAAAATTTTCCAGCGTGAAACGAGTGAGAGCGGATTTCTCTCTTTTTTTTCTGCGTTACTTCGGACAAACGGAAACAGCCATGGTAGCAACTGCCAATCGCCTCTGATCCATCGGTGCCTTCGTCTGCAATCAGCTAGGTAACTGGTGGGATACTCCTCAAAGAACTGTACATCACTGACAAGGCCCGTCCTGGCATAACATCCTTCCAGCAGATCATGACTTAATATGAGGTTTTCAGGAAACCGCCCCACAACGGTTTGTGAGAAGGCATCAAGATCATAGATCCCTTTCCCAACAAATGACCCTTCATGAAATGCATCCTGGTATACATCAGATACTGCACGGGTATAGGGATCAATACCCTGTTCACCCCCAAATAGTGATACAAACCGTGAAATTCCTGTTTTTGACAGAAAGGTGACGACACGGGGCTGGAGAATGCCATAGCCTTCCCTGATCACCCGGGTTGCCGGATCCAGCACGGGTTGGTTGAGTGGGTGTGCCATTGCACCGATCAATTTTCTTGCACTGTTTCGTGGGAGGTGTGTATCGGTGTCAAGGGTGATCACATAGGTAATGCCCGTTAACATCTCCTGGTTGCCCACGATACGTGAAAACGGGTTTTTTTCTTTGTCGAGCAAAAAGGCACTGAATGCCATGAGGGCCCCTCTTTTCCGCTCATGCCCCATCCAGACCCCTTCATTCTCACTCCAGGTCCGGGATCGGTGCATAAGGAAAAAGGTATCTGGGGTCACGTCATGGTATTTCCTGTTCAGATGTTCAATGCCGTCTGCAAGCAGACTGACTGTCTCTGCATCTTCCGGCAGCTCCTGAGTATCGGCGTTTTTCAGATCCGTCAGCAAGGCAAAGCAGAGGTTATCGCTCCGGTTTGCCAGATAGCGGATCTCAAGGGAATCCAGGAGTCCCTGAACGTCTTTAATGCCCGAGAGGATTGTCGGGACGACGACGATGGTTTTTTGCTCCGCAGGTATCCCTTTGGAATAGTCCATCTTTGGAAGGAGGACAGGGGTGAGCAAAAGCGTTACAAACCAGTTAATAACTGCAATTGCTGCCTGACTGGCCGGAAACAGGAGAAGAACCAGCAAGGGCAGAACAACAAGCCATTCGTAGTCAGTAAGTCTTGTATACCCAAAAAAAATCACGATAAAAGTTATGAACAGGATTCCGCTGAAATACAGAACAGGGGAATGAGCATGGGCCGTTCTTTTGATTCGGTCAATAAAAGGGGGACGAAATGAGAGTGCTTTTTCAAGAGAGCCTCTTCCTTCGGCTATCAGATAATATCCTACATGGGATGCACGGATGGTTTTATCCTTTCTGTCCCGACTCTCACGGGCCAGTTCCACGGCTTTTCCTGCAACAGCATCTTCAGAGAAACCTCCCTTTTTTGCGATCTCCTCAACCACATGCCGGTAGTGGTCGCGGGTTGCAAAGTCCATCGCTGCATATTCATCGGCAGGATCACTTCTCAGGGCGTGTTCAACAAGACTCAGCTTCTCTACGAACTCACGCCACTCTGTCTTATCAACGAGACGAAGGCTTGTTATACTGTTTCTGAAAGACACCTGATTCGCAGCCTGTGCCTGTGCCTCTGCATTGACCAACTGCTCAACGGTCAGGTTTCTTTCGGACAGTATGTGTTCTATCCTGGTGAAGGGGAATAAGGGTGCTCCTGGCCTGCCCTGCAAATGTCGGGCCATTTCCGCAACAAAAGCACTGGTCATGGGTGGATTTGACCGTTCCATATCTGCGATGACCTGGACCAGACTGTTTGGATTTTCTCCGCCATCTTTGGTCATCTGCTCTACCCAGTAGGTTGCAGAGATGCGGTCACGCATGTTTGCGGCGATAATCTCGGATATTCTGCGCAGATTCTCGATCAAAGAGAGTCTGAGCATGATGGGAATGGCCCAGAGTTCTCCGAGCAGCAGAGGAGTGACACTCTGATACGCATCGATAAAATCAAAGAGGCTCTCCGTATCGATTCTTCCGTCGCTATGGAGAATTAATTCTCTGGCGACATGGTAAATCCGGGGATACCCTTTCAGTGGTCCACGTACCAGGTGAGGAAGTTCCTTACTGTAACCTTCAGGGAGGTGGCAACGGGCAGTCCTTATCTGTTGTTCAATAAAGTAGAAATTATCTAATAGCCATTCACCTGCGGGAGTAATCCGGCGCTTTGCCTCGATGGCGGTGTACAGCAGATCGTGCACTTCTAGGAGAGTCTTCTCATTATCAGCAAGTCGCAGCAGGAGGAGATCGTACCTTTTTTTCGGATCTGTCGTGTGCGAGCGGGCAGTCTCTTTTGCATGATGAGCCAGGTGGTCTTCACTGAACAGTTCATCCCGGAGTGGGTCAGTTCCCGTCTGCCCGATTTTTGGTTTTTTTTCCATGGTTGCATACGATATTTTTTGAGTATTCCAACTTCGACAGGTACAAGAAATTTGTATGTTCTTCGTCAGGTACGAGAAATTTGTATGTTCTTCGTCAGGTTCGTTTGGCCACCATGCAAACAAAACTATGAACGTATGCGTTCAGTCTGTTTGAAACAATGAGAATTTTTCCTTGTTCTGTGTTCCTCATCGCCTTCTTTCATCTGCTTCATGAAAGCAGAATTATATGAACGTAGAGGTGCCCGGAGGGGATTATTCAGGTAATGCCTGATATGCTGTGCATTCCAGGCCCCTGTATCCTCCTCTGTTCATCCGTCTCTATCGATAAATACCTTTTGCCGGTCATCATTTCTCATTCACATCCAACCGGGTGTTCCTGACCCGCCTATGGGTTCGTTCGTTATTTGGGAAAAATTCTGGCATCTCATTTTTAAGCGTCATACTGACCTGTTTTATCATAATCGTTGTTTTTGTCGTACTGACCTGTTTTATTATGGTCGTTGTTTTGTGTCATACTGACCTGTTTTATTATGGTCGTTGTTTTGTGTCGTACTGACCTGTTTTATTATGGTCGTTGTTTTGTGTCGTACTGACCTGTTTTATTA
>CAZFXY010000011.1:1404-6509 GCA_964523185.1 uncultured Methanoculleus sp. | reverse complement strand
TATTATGGTCGTTGTTTTGTGTCGTACTGACCTGTTTTATTATGGTCGTTGTTTTTGTCATACTGACCTGTTTTATTATGGTCGTTGTTCTCATCCGTTTCCTTGTTGTTCACGAAAAACAGGGAGTATTTTTCTGTTGAGGAAATCTTTGGTTTCCTGTGTTCTGGAATGCCATATGCCTCATGACCCCAGGACACGTCTCAAGATAAAGGCAGTAGGCGTTGTTTTCCGAAAAACTCTGTTCTTTCATCGGTCATCGAAGACCGCCTCAAGGTGCTGCTCGTTTTTCTATGCATCTTTCAGGGACACAAACGACATCATTCTGTGATTGTTTCGGGAACGCATTCTTCAGAACATCTTCCGGTTTCGTGCCGAAGAGAAAAAAGATGCCTCTCTTTTCTTTCCGTTTTGATCAGGAAGCCACCTGCCCCGGTATGAAGGCGGGGGACTTTCTGTGAGGATGGTTGAAATGCCTGAATTGTATGTAAAATCCTCACGGTGCCTGTTGCCTGTTGCCTGTTGCCTGTTACCGTCCCCCAAAAACCGATAATAGTCAATCGATGATTGACTTTGGTAACACATGCAATTGTACTGTATGCAATGCATGTAAACAGAACTTTCACGAAACCGACTGATTAATACGAAAAAAATCCCACTATCTAATGATTATTGTGGAAGGCAAACTGTCCGGGTCAAATATTGTTGTGATCCATGGCTTTTATAATCCCGATACACCTGACCGGTTCTGTTTCTTTGGTGAATCCGATACCTGTTCCGATGGGGTACCAACAAAACGCGGACGAAAGCCAAAACATCCCCGTGTCTATCCGCATCCAAATGCCGTATCGGCAAAAGAGTTGCGGCGTGTGCTAAACAGTGTCGCTGGTGGCAGCGATATACCGTGGCACGAAGGTGTGCAGACTGCTGTTTTTCCCTCTGAAGCGGCAAAACCTCTCACATCATATCTGCCTTCAATGGCGGCGTTTGTTTTTCAGAAACCATCGCAGCAACTGTTGCCATGGGAATTTGCGACACTTTCCTGCAGCCTCTCTTCACTGACTAAACTGTACACCCGACTTTTTTCCCTCTTCACCTCTGGTGTCAGGGTTGGTGATTCATTACGATACTGGTTGTTTGTCATCGGTTTTTCTGCAGAACTTGTCGCACGTGAACGTTTTATTCCTGCATTTATGAACGCGGCCGATAATCCGGCCGTATGGAAACCCCTCATCGGCGACGATGATAAAGAGAGATATGCCCTGCTTGCCGGAGCCATGCCCCGTGTATGTGAATCGTGCGCAAATGGGTATGATGCAGATTCCGGATTTGTTCTCAGATATGATTCAGATGCCATACTGGACCGGTTTGTGACATCGATGGTCTCCCAGGTGGTGACCGATGCTCTCTCTGATACGCCGGTTCCGTTTACCATCAGTAAAAAAATGCAAACGTCCGAAGCAGAGGGACTGTCCTGTTTTCTGAAATTAACCGGATGCCCTGCGACACAATATCAGCCTGTTGCTCTCTCAGAGGTGTTTATTGAACAGATGAATGCCTGGCTTTCGGGGGGGTTACATGAAGATAATGTCCATGAATTCAGAACGTGTTTTCGCCTTGAGGAGCCCGGTGAAGATGAGGATGATAACCGCTGGAATATCACATTCCACCTTCAGGCACGCGACGATCCGTCCCTTCTGATTCCTGCAGAGGAGATCTGGGAACAGAGGTCCGCAGAACATAATTACCTGTTTAGCAGGTCACGTCACCCCGAAGAGGAGTTTCTGGCGGATCTGGGACGTGCAGTCAGGATATTTCCCGGACTTGCGACCGGTCTGAAGACTGCGTGCCCGAGAGCTGTTGCGATTGAGAAAGATGAAATTTACCCGTTTTTAAGCGAGATATCTCCGTTCCTTCAGCAGGCAGGTTTTACCGTACTCCTGCCGCCCTGGTGGAAAGAGCAACCGGAGAAACCGCTACTGAATATTGATCTAAAACCCCCTGAGAAACAGAAGAATGCTGGTTCCGGATTTTTTTCCTTCAATAGTCTGCTGGATTTCAACTATTCCATCGCACTGGGCGGGGAGACGTTCTCTGTTGATGAGTTTATGGAACTGGCGGACATGAAGCAGTCGCTTGTTCGTGTAAGGGGGAAATGGGTTGCCTTTGATTCCGGAGAGATCAAACGGACGTTGCGTGCGTTTAATAAGAAATATGGTGGCGGCAGTATTGAACTGGGTGACCTGTTAAGGCTTGAAACCACCCGTGTGTTTGATCAGAAATGTGATGTTGAAATATCATCGCCCGGCGGGCAGGTGGGGGAGATACTGAATAATATCCGGGGGGTGACGAAACCGGAGCCCGTTGATATTCCTGACACATTTGTCGGGCAACTCCGGCCATACCAGTTGACCGGTGTCTCCTGGCTTTCTTTTCTCACACGCCAGGGGCTGGGGGCATGCCTTGCTGATGACATGGGGCTGGGAAAAACCCCGCAGTTTATTGCGTATCTGCTTGCAGAGATGAAATATTCAAAGATGCCTGCAACGCCGGTGCTTGTCATCTGCCCGATGTCTATTATTGGCAACTGGAAGCGTGAGTTTGCCCGGTTTGCACCGGGCATCTCCGTTTATATTCATCATGGTGGGGAGCGTGTCAGGGGCGAAGGGTTTGCAGAGGTAATATCCGGATATGATGTGGTCATTACCACATACAGTCTCGCAAACCGCGATATTGATTCCATCAATCTGGTCCAGTGGGCATGTCTGCTGCTGGACGAGGCACAGAACATCAAAAATCACCAGACCAAACAGTCCCGTGCCATCCGGACGATTCCTGCCGCCCGGAAAATTGCCCTGACCGGCACACCGGTAGAAAACCGGCTGACGGAACTGTGGTCGATTATGGATTTCTTAAACCGGGGCTATCTGGGTTCATATGCCAGGTACCATAAGGAATTTGCCGTGCCCGTTGAACGGTATCATGACAGTGATACGGGTGCTCTTCTGAGAAAGATGATCGGCCCGTTTGTTATGCGGAGGGTCAAGACCGATCGTTCCATCATACAGGATCTGCCTGACAAGATCGAGCAGAAGGTATTTTGCACCCTGACAAAGGAACAGGCAACGCTGTATCAGGCAACGGTTGATGCGATGCTCAGGGCGGCTGATGAGAGTGAGGGTATTCAGAGAAAGGGTGTCATATTGTCTGCCATTACCCGGTTAAAGCAGATATGCAACCATCCTGTGTTGTTCACCGGCGACGGGTGTGTTGATTCGGTGAGGTCCGGTAAACTGGTGCGTCTTTTTGAGATGCTTGATGAAATAATCGATAATGGTGATAAGGCGATTGTGTTTACGCAGTATGCCACCTTTGCAGTGCAGCTTCAGGCATTACTGCAGGAGAAGTTTTCAGAGGAGGTGCTGCTTTTGCACGGCAAAACCCAACGGAAAAAGCGTGATGCGGCGGTGGAACGGTTCCAGTCAGAGGATGGCCCGCGTCTGTTTGTGATATCACTGAAGGCAGGCGGCACAGGGCTGAACCTGACAGCGGCAAATCATGTGTTTCATGTAGACCGGTGGTGGAATCCGGCGGTTGAGGATCAGGCGACCGACCGGTCATACCGGATAGGGCAGACAAAGAACGTGCAGGTGCACCTGATGATATCCGCGGGGACGCTTGAGGAGCAGATTGATGCGATGCTTGAACAGAAACGACAGCTTGCAGAAGAGATCATCGGGTCGGGGGAGGACTGGTTTACGGGTCTTTCGACAGATAAACTCAGAGAACTGGTCTCACTGAGTGCGGATTCGTTTGGAGAATACTAATGGCAGCTAAAAAGGATTCGCCGGACTCAGGCAATGGGGTTTTCCTGAAAAAATCCCCGGTTCTGAAGAGCAAAAGGGGTGCGGTTGGTGAGATGTGGTGGTCAAAGCGGTTTGTTCGGGCACTGGAAGATCTCTGTGACTCTCCCCGGCTCTCCCGTGGCAAGAGTTATGCCCGGAATGGATATGTGTCGTCTATTCGGTATCAGGGCGGCGTGGTAGAGGCGAAAGTCAGGGGGTCCATGAGAACTCCGTATACGGTGATCATTACCTTTAGGGATTATCGTCCTGAAGAATGGGAGTCGGTCATTGACGGGATGGCAAGCCAGGCAATCATTTCTGCCAGACTGTTGTCCGGCGAGATGCCGGAGGAGCTTGAAGGGGTGTTTACGTCAGTGGGTATGTCTCTTTTTCCCGAATCAGATGATGATATTGAAACTACCTGCTCATGTCCGGACTGGGCGAATCCCTGTAAGCATGTTGCGGCGGTCTACTATATTCTTGCAGAGTGGTTTGATGAGAATCCCTTCTTCCTGTTTGGTCTTCGCGGTATGGAACGTGTTGAGTTGCTTGATGCACTGAGAAAGAGGCGGAGTGCGGTGGCAGGTGCAGGGACAGGGGCAGGCACAGATCTCGAAGCCGGCGCAGGAACGGACGCCCCTGCTGAAGAAGGGGCGCCAAATGAGGTGCCGGGTGCTGTTTGTGCACCTGACACGTTCTCACCTGATGACTATCTCCGGAATTTCTGGAAGACAAGAGCAGATCTTGATTCGTTTGCGTTTCGCTTTCATGAAGCACCTGTTCCTGCGATACGGCAGCTGGGACTCTCTCCGTTTACCCTTGGCGGAAAAAATCTGTCTGAGCGGCTTTTGCCGGTCTATCCGGTTGCACGGAAGTACGCCCTTGGTCTAACAGAGATTGAGAAGGACCGGTAGGCCTGCCGGGTGGGGTGGGGTATGAATCCGGCTGCGTCCAGGCAGTTTGTCGGAGGTGATGAATCTAATGGCCGGATGATTGATCAGCATCTGCATCTGCATCAGGGAGCGGCGGTTGACGTTGGTTGACGTTGGTTGACGTTGGTTGACGTCGGTGTATGGCGAATGTCGGTCAGAAGGGTTTGTTTATTAGTTACGCGGAATATCCCTTGTTCTCTAGCTTGGGGATATACGGGTAATACTTTTTTTCAGCCAACTCTTTAGAAGATGGTAATGATCCCACTGGGATGGCTCTTCGGTACTCTTTGATACCGGCACCAGCAAAAAAAGGGAAAGAAAAAGGGAACGG
>CAZFXY010000011.1:0-1304 GCA_964523185.1 uncultured Methanoculleus sp. | reverse complement strand
AAAAAGAAAAAGGGAACGGAAAAAGAAAAAGGGAACGGAAAAAGAAAAAGGGAACGGAAAAAGAAAAAGGGAACAGAAAAAGAAAAAGGGAACAGAAAAAGAAAATGGGAATGGGAAAGGGAAAGGAAAAAGGGAAAGGAAAAAGAAAATGGGAATGGGAAAGGAAAAAGGGAAAGGAAAAAGGGAAAGGAAAAAGAGGAACGGAAAAAGAAAAGGGAACGGAAAAAGAAAATGGGAATGGGAAAGGAAAATGGGAATGGGAAACGGAAAAAGAAAATTCACCCAAACGTCACCGCAGCTCCAACAATGACAAGAACCACCGTGAGCATTACCAGCAGGTAGTCGGGCATGCCGAAGGGCCGGTCGAGGCCGGGTGTGCGGGACATCGTCCGCAGTCCCCGGAGATCAATGGTCAGGCCGAGGACATTGGCCTTGCCGAGGGCGTTTGAGACGAGTGGGATGATGATGGGTGTCAGCTCCTTTACCCTGCCTTTAACGCCTGCACCGGGATTGTATGCCCGTGCACGCTGTGCTTCCTGAATGCGTTTACCCTCCAGCTGCAGGCTCGGGATGAACCGGATGGCAATCAACAGCATCAGTGAGTAGTCCACCGGAAGACGGAGTTTCTGGAGTGCTGTGACAAGGTCACGGGGCTGGGTGGAGATGATCATCAGCTGGAATGCAAAGAGCATCACAAAAAACCGCATCGAGAGGATGGCAGCGAAGTGCAGTGCCCCGGTGGTGATGGGGATGTGACCGCCAATAACTGGCACGGCAGCGGGTATCAGGTATCCAATCACATCGCCGCTCTGCATGGTGAGCATTGTCAGCAGCAGCAGTCCTGCACTCAGGAAGATGAGCATCGGCACCTGTGCGGCGAGTTCACGGCCAAACCGGCCGGCTACGGCAAGCAGGAACACCAACAGGATGATACCGGCGAGTACCAGAGGGTTTGTTGAGAGAACGGCAAGCACGATGACCACCAAAAGAAAGCAGATCTTTGTGAGTGCGTTCATGTGGTGGAATGCGCCGTCAATTCGTTTATACTGAAGAATTTCTGCCATTATGCTGCACCTTCACTGATACGGGTCTGGTCTTGTGTGATGATTCCCTTATCCATGTGGATAATGCGCTGTGCATGCCGTGCGACAATGGACATGTCGTGGCTGACCATGAGAACGGTATGGCCCGATTCAGAGAGCGACCTAAGAATGTGCATGATACGGTCGGCTTCGGCGGGGTCAAGGCCGGTGGTCGGTTCGTCAAGGATGATGACATCAGGTTTCATCGCAACCACGCAGGCA
>CAZFXY010000010.1:0-21303 GCA_964523185.1 uncultured Methanoculleus sp. | reverse complement strand
TTTGTGTTTGTGTTTGTGTTTGTGTTTGTGTTTGTGTTTGTGTTTGTGTTTGTGTTTCGGTTCCTATTTCAATGAGTGATTGCTCCTCTTTTTACTATTCTCTCGAATAACCCGCCGCTCATAGGTATTTAGCGCTCGGGGCATCTGAATGGAGATCTTAAGGCTAAAAAAGCGGTTAACCGCCTATTATTCAAAGGACATTGGAATGCGTCCACATTCAGGCGATATGATGCACTTAAATCTACCTACAATCGGCCCTGGGCACTCTAATGGTAATCCACACCCATCCTTTCAGATCCCCGAGCCCCTCACTTTCCCGCTTCTTCCTGCGACAGACCGATGTACAGCGTGTAACACAAGAGTATCATCACAAACATGAACGGAAACGCCGCCGTGATCGCCATCATCTGCAGAGCGGATAGCCCGCCGCTGAATAACAAAATAATTGCTACACCAGAAAGCGAGAGGCCCCAGATCACCTTTTTGTATGTCGGAATATGTTGGCTGCCTCCGGATGTGAGTGAGCCGAGAACCACCGTTGCAGAATCCGCAGAGGTCACAAAAAAGATGAGTAAAAGAAATATTGCGATAATAGAGAGAAGACCGGAGAACGGGAAGGTTTCGAGAAACGCGAAGAGTACGAGTGAGACATCTTCCCCTGCAAAGACCGCCAAATCAACCGCTCCACTCTGTTCGAGGCAGAGTGCTGACCCTCCAAATACCGAGAACCACAAAAAGGTAAAGAGGGTCGGAACGGTAAGGACCGTCAGAACAAATTCACGGATAGTTCTTCCCCGGGATATGCGGGCAATAAACAGGCCCACAAATGGCGACCAGGAAATCCACCATGCCCAGTAGAAGATGGTCCATTCCCTGCTCCAGCCACTGCCTTCAAACGGATATGACAGGAGACTCAGATCGACGATATTGTTGACGTATCCCCCAAGCGTGGAGGTAAAGATATTCAGAATCTGGGATGTCTCTCCCAGGGCAAAGATGAAAAGGAGAAGGGCAATAGCCAGGGCAAGGTTAATTTTCGAAAGCGTCTGCACTCCCTTTTCCACTCCCAGAATGGCGGATGTCATGAATAGGCCCGTTGCAATGACGATGATCCCGATTGTTATAGAGATTGCAGACGAAATACCGTAGAGATAGGTAAATCCGGCATGGATTTGGATGGCGCCGAATCCAAGTGATGTTGCGGTTCCAAAGATTGTGGCAAATACTGCCAGGATATCAACAATTTTTCCGGACAGGCCATATATCCGCTCTCCGAGGATGGGGTAAAGGCAGGAGCTGATGAGTGCAGGCATCCCTCGTCGAAAAGAAAAATAGGCGATGGAGAGACTGACAATTGCATATATTGCCCATGGATGAATCCCCCAGTGAAAGAACGAGTATCTCATACCAAAGGCAGCAGCATCGGGGGATGAAGCATTCAGGAAAGGAGGTGGCTGGAGAAAGTGTACAAGCGGCTCGGAAACCCCCCAGAAGAGCAGTCCGATTCCCATTCCTGCGGCAAAGAGCATTGCCACCCAGCCAAAAAAGCTGTATTGAGGCCGTTCTGTGTCACGCCCCAGTCGGATCTTGCCATATTTTGATACTGCCAGATATAATACAAAGAGAAGGAAAAAGGAGGCTGAGATGAGATATAACCAGCTGAAATGGTCGAGGATCAGAGAATAAATGGCAGTTGAGGCTGCCTCCAGCAGATCCGCCCTGAGAATACCTGAGACGATAAAAAAGAGAATAATTGCAAATGAGAGGAGAAATACCATCTCCTTTTTCAAATAGTCGCGGAGCATGTCAGGTTCCCATTACGGCACCATGAATATTGATGCTTTTGACTCATTCACAATACGTTCTGCTGTGCCTCCCATTGGAGCGGAAAAAAAGGTAGGTTTTTTTCTCCCGATAACAACAACATCTGCCTTAAGCCATTCAGAGACTTTCAGAACCTGAGTGGAAGGATCCCCAATTCTCTGTTCAGAGGTGACGTGGTTAAAAAACGGAATAATCTCCTCTTCCATGGTCTGGAGATCCTGAGCGACTGCATCCCTTCGTCTGCGTTCCGTTGAAGGATCGGCCATCCTGTCCCTGACGTGGAGAATGTGGCATCGGGCACCATGAAATTCCTTAATATAAGGGATGGGGCGGGCAGACGACTCATCAAGGTTGGTTGCATACAGCACAACCAGGTCTTCATGCCCGAGGCCCTCAGCGCCATCCGGGAGCCTCGGCCGTATCTTATGGACAAATACCGGTACATCGGAGAGGCGAAGAAGATCGCGCGAAACACTTCCGAGGAGCATCGTTCTCAGATGCCAGCGGCGTTTTGCCTTTAGATAAATCTCATCAGCACCCTGAAACAGTGCAGCCTCTGCGATAGATGAGGCAATATGGCCGTTTCCCCGTTTCACCTCAACGGAAAGACCCTCCCCTTCCATTGCCTCCTGCAGGCGCATGAGCCACGAGACATCAGACCCCTTGAAGAATGAACCGGATTCATTCACATGATAGAGGCAGATGGAACGGGCTCCAAAATTTTTCAGGGTCAGTCCAATCTTTCTCAGCTCCTCTGGCCTCTCTCCATAGGCAACCGGAATCAGGGTATTCTCAAACATCTTTCATGGTTCCACAGGATAATACCACGCCTGAACGCACGCGCATCCTGAATATCATACATCGAACGTATTGGCCTTTTAATGTATTGGTAGTGTTTATGCCATTGTATTGGCAATTCTGACTTCAGAACGGTTTAATAGTGCTTATACCAAAAATCAACATAACTGATTCCCATTGCAACCACATATCAGTATTCATTGTGTTTGATTCGGCACCACTATATCCGTCCTGTTTTACTATGCTGGGCCACTAACTGGTATACAGAAAAAAGAGCGCTTGCGTATGTCAGAGAAAAACCACTCACATCCACCTGAACATTCAGCACCCCCTCCCCTTGCGAAATCACCCAGTTCATCAGGCCGTCCTGTTATCCTCTTCTTTGTCTGTGGGGAAGGACTAGGCCACACCTCACGCTGCCTCAAGGCGGCGCAATACTGTGAGACACAGGGCGCCCTCTGCCATCTCGCCGCCTACGGTCAATCGCATACTTTTCTCACCAAAGCCGGGTGGCCGCGCCTGCACACCATTCCCAGGGAAGTGACTCTCGCAGGAGATATGGGACTGTTCAGCATCAAAAAAACCCTCTGGAACGCGAAAGGCGTGCCCCATGATCTCGCCCGGTCATTCTGGCGGGCACGGGCTCTGATTGGAGAGATACAGCCTGACATCATCATCACTGACACGATGTATGCTCCGGTTGAGGCCGCACGGCGTGAAAATGTGCCCGTACTCTTTATTACCAACCAGAATTGCTTCTCAACGCTTGTGGGCGGTGGGAAGGAAGGATGGGCGGCCCTCGGCCGTTTGGTCTCCTGGTTTCTCAATCTGGCGGATCGAATCATCGTCCCCGACTTTGCACCGCCGGCGACGGTGAGCAGATATAATATCAGGATACCTCCCGGACGTGAGAGCCATTATCGGTTCATTGGGCCCTTAATTGACATCTCCAGGGAGCACTACCCGTGCGCAGAAAAGACCATTTTTGCGTCATTCGGTGGCGAACCATTCAAGATGCCTCTGTACCGGCACCTGGCAGAGATTGCCGGAAGACGCAGCGATCTCACTTTTGAGGTCTTTGCCCCGCTGCCGGGACTACCAGATTTGACAGAGAACTTCCGGACGTATGGATATGTGCCGGATCTTTTAGCCCACCTCTGCTGTGCGGAAGTCGCCATCCTCCATGGCGGTCTCACCACCCTGCACGAGGCACTCTTTTTCCAGAAGCCGGTGGTGATGGTGATCGATCCGCACCACCCCGAACAGGGCAATAATGCCCGTGCGATCGTTGAGATGGGGGCAGGGGTGATGATTCGGGGGGACGAGGCAGATGCACACCGTCTGGAGGCAGCCATCGAAGAGGCACGCCACCTTGCACTACCTGATTTCTCTGCACATTACATCCGGGAGAATGGAAGAATGGAACTCTGGAAAGAGATTCAGATAACCTTACGATATACGCGATGAAACAGGCAGAAGGGACTGACCATGGATAACGGATGGAAGACACTCATTGCAGTCATACTGGTGTTCTGTATTGGGGTTAATGCCCTGATCATCGCAGCCGGGATGGACTATCCAAACGGATTTGCCCTCGCGGGTATTGAGATCACCAGTGAATACCGATATGATGTGACGCTCTTTGGAACAGGAACTGCAACGAATGTGACCCTCATGATCCCCTTGCCGTCTGTAGGTGGGCACTCGCCGGTAGGAGATGCCATGGTACGCGGCAACGCAAAGGGTATCGGGGCCGAATGGACTGTGGTAGAGGTGGGTACAAAAGATTCCGTATTCCTGAAGGTCACCACACCATCTCTCTCCTTTGCTGACGGGCCGATCACTTTCGGAACGGTCGTCTCCGCCTCTGGTCTCATCAATACTGCTGACCCTGCCGGCGAGACCTATCTGCTGCGCCCGAAAAAAGACAGGACAGAGGAGAATGGTGTGACGTATTATACCGCGCCTCTCTACGCCGTCTATGAAATGCCCGGAGAGGAGGGCATGGGTATCACCATCTGCCTGGACGGCGGCAACACATGGAGATACCCTGTCCTCTCAGGGAACCATATCAGAGACACCCTTTCCCTTGCGGGCGGCGTCCATGGTGACAGATGGCAGGCCGCAGACGGCACTCTTACTGTTGGCATCGGAAAATATTCCGTTATCTGAGATACCTGGACAGTACCATAACCATTTTTTCCTGAGTCAACCAACGCTGGTGTATGAACCGCACCGACATTCTGAGGGTTGAGGCGGGGGACGCTTTCTGCATCTGCCCCGTCTGCGGATACACCGATGCCTTCCATACCGCGCTTTTGAGATCGGCTGACGGCGTCGGCTACGATATCATATATGTCTGCCCCGAGTGCCATTCCCGGTTTGATATCGGTATGAAGACACGGGAACCCTTTCTCTGATCCCATGACTGCACTACCGGCAACGGTGACGCCTGTAACTGCACTGCCGGTAACGGTGATACCTGAAATGAGACGCCTGAAATGAGACGCCTGAAATGAGGAGATACGACAATGCCTGACAGATGTATCATCGTCGCCCATGGGCCCGAGGTCTTTGATGCAGGCGACATCGATACGGTACGTGGTGCACTTATTCCAACGGAGATTGTCGTAGCAGGAGTGATGGCCCGAACCGCAGCAGAGGAATCGGGAGTTCCCTGCCGGTTCAATACCCGGCCACCGTCGCTGGTATTCCGGCACCTGCCTCCCGGAACTGATGCATGGCTCTTAAACCGGGGAAAAACACCCGCTTCCGGTGAAGAATTTGGACGGATTGTGGCATCCCGCACTGATCGACCGCTGTACCATATTGAATGCAGCAGCCGGACTGTCTACGGGTGGAACGGGGCAGACTCCCACCGCACCAAAGAGGCAGCACGCCGCCTTGGATATACCGCAGTGTGCCTGACTGCAGACATACGGGTCCCGGACGGCTGCACAAGGGAAATTCGGGGGTGCATCCCCGGGGAGCCGGTCTTTGTAAATGGCATTGTCATTGGCCATGCCACCGCAGAGATTGCTGTGCTGGCACCGGAGGAGGGAGGGATACGGGCCGTATCCGGCATCACTCTCAAACCCCACGGCACAGAGAAACTTCTCCGGGGAGGCCCTGTCTCTCTCTCCCGGGCATGGTGCAAGTCAGGAGCGGTCCGGTTACAGACGGCATTGGTAGCAGAGCGGCGCACCCCGTTTGGGCGTATTGTTGTCATTGACCATGCCGCCTGCGATATCTATGGTCAGGTGGATACCACCACCTGCGGCGTGATCGCTATTGGTGACGACACCACCGCGGTCTGTGGGCATATATGTGCTCACCTGGGCATCCCTGTCTTCGGCGTAACCGACGGCGACGCGGACACGGTGGTTGACCATTCCTACTGTGCAGGTTCGGTGATCGTTGAGGTGACCAGAGGCAGGGATGACGAGATAGGGCTGGAGATTGCAGAAACGGTGCCTCCCACACCGTGTCACTGGGATCACTGGGTGGCCGCTACCCTTCACGCCCGAACCGATATTCGCATTGTGAGGGATGCACGATGAAGCCCGGCCAGCTCTGTTCAGAGTGCAAGGGTAGTGGGATGTGTGGCCTGCCCCGCTGCCCGGTGATGGAGCGGTTTCATGCCTCCACCCGGGTGAAACTCTCTGATTCCTATATGGGTGGGGCGCCGTCGGTTTTTGTCGGAACCCATGGTTACCCAAAGATGGCAGGCGGCCCGCTCCTCATTGGCGAGAGCGACAATCCGGAGGTCTGGGTAAAGAAGGCATACACGATGGATGATATCATCGGCGTCCGGTCACGCACCATCCGTGGGAATACCGCTGCTGCATCCCGTGGGGCGGATGCAATGCAGGAGATTGCCCTGTCAGCAGTGCCGCTTGATGTGGAGGTTGCCTTTACACGGCCCGTCGCATTTGATTTCCGGTTTGACGGGACGATTGCCCCTGTCGGGCTCTCAGGAGATATGAGAAAAATCGATGTTCTGGATAATGCAAAAACGCCCCGCCCGGTTGAGCGTGCAGTGAGCGACACGGATCTCAAGGCAGCCGACGCAGTGTGGAACCTTTATCGGGACGGGATTGGGGTGCACCAGGTTTCCCAGTTGCTGAGTGCCGGCCTTCTTGGGCGACAGCGGAAGGTGGTTCCGACCCGGTGGAGCATCACCGCAGTTGATGACATCCTGGGAAAAGCAGGCAGAGCAGCGGTCTCCCGCAATACTGCACTGGACGTGGTGCTTGTCTTTGCAGCTGCCCTGCACGGGAATACTATCGTCTGTATTCTCACTCCGGGGGATTTCCGCTTTGAGATGATCGAACACTGGCAGGCGGAGAGCATGTGGGGCGGTGCCGACGGTGCCATCATGACTGATGCAGAGAGCCGTAGCAGAAAGTCCGGGTATTCCCCCATCGCAGGCGCCTACTACTCCGCACGCCTCGCCGTCCTCGACTATCTTTGCACCACCGGCAGATCCGCACGAGCCATCGTTATCCGAAGCATCGCACATTCATATTGGGCACCCCTTGGCACCTGGGTCATCCGTGAGGCAACGCGACAGGCAATGGCACAACCACCTGTCTCTTTTGAAGATCTCGCCGGTGCACAGCGCTATGCCAATGCCCTCCTGGGCACTGACGTCTGGGTTCGGCATAGCACGCTCCTCCGGGAGATCTCAACCCAGAAAACCCTTTTCGATTTTCTCTAAAAATTCGTTGATCGAATATCTCTTACCTGATGTATATTTATATGAATGGTGGGCAGGTGTTACCACTATGATTAAATACTCCCAGTTTATAGCTATTTATATGAACTGTAGGCTGGCTGCACCGCTATGCTCCGGACTATTGGCAACGTTGGCTGTGCCCGTCCAGGCAGCAGAAATACACCATGTCTATGACGGCCTCAGTACAAACCAGTACCTGCAGATCATGATTGCAACGCTTGTCATGGTAGCTGTTTTCATTGGCATCTTATACTTCATCGGCAAGAGGCATTCATATCGGAAAAGCATGAATCCGGTCACCAAATATCTTTTCATGTTCCTTTCCATTATAACCCTTGTTTTCGGAACACTTCTTTTGGTACTTGTTTCCATTGTGCTTATTGAGCCATATGTTGCGACAAATGTATTCGGTTATGTTGTTACGGTATTCCAGTATTACTTCCCTGAGTTTGTCTTGGGTATCATCATCTTCGGTGCAACAGGTCTCCTGCTGTACCTGGTCGGTTTCTACACCATGATCTTTGTACTGGAGTCGACAAGAATGGTGAAAGAGACTGAAAAATACCGAATCCAGGCCTCTTCTGAAGTAGACCTGGATGTGGTCAAAGGGAACGTGGAGTACTCCGGACTTGCATACCGTGTCACTTCGTGGGACACAGGAAAACCATTGTCAGACGGAAAAATCCGTTTAGAGACGAAAGATGGCTCACTGACGATGATCAAGTACACCGATTCCGAGGGAGAGGTGAACTTCGGTAAACTCCGCGGCAGGGAAGAAGACTATTATGCCTATGTCGAAGGTGACCGGGAGCGGCAGGAATACCGATTCATTACCCTCAGCTAACCGACTGGGCCGCAAAACGTTCTTCAATCATCCGGAGGGTTTCAATCTCTTCCGGGCTTTTGTCATCCCGCAGACGAATAAATCGGGGGAATCGGAGGGCAAACCCGCCGATATAATTCGGGCTCCGCTGAATTTCTGCATATCCTACTTCTACCACAATCTTTGGTTCAACGTGCACCATCTTTCCCTCTTCTGATATGATGATACCGGAGAGAGCCGCATACATCTCCTGCAAGGCCTCATCCGAAAAACCGGTTGCCACCTTGGAGAGCGGGACAAACGATCCGTCTTCACTTAGACAGGAGAGAAGGAACGAACCGAATATATGGGCCCGTTTTCCCTCACCCCACTCCGCAGCGGTGATCACCAGATCGATAGTGTCCACCGCCGGTTTGATCTTCACCCAGAATTTGCCACGGACACCAGGCGTATAGGGGGAACGGATGTCTTTGATCATGATACCTTCATGTCCG
The DNA here is from genome assembly GCA_964523185.1 of uncultured Methanoculleus sp. Lineage (GTDB taxonomy): Archaea > Halobacteriota > Methanomicrobia > Methanomicrobiales > Methanomicrobiaceae > Methanogenium. The sequence continues at coordinate 12,626 of CAZFXY010000010.1, read as the reverse complement.
TCATCGAGGGCAGTGCGGTAGAGGAGGTCAATCTCTTCTTCATCGCTGCTCACCAACTGAGGCGCTACGTATAGACTCGAAACAGCCGCCTCAAGGCGCTCCCTGCGCTCTGCAAAGGGAAGGTCAATGAGCGTCTCGCCATCTATCCAGACAATATCAAAGATATTGGGGGCAAGAGCGATCTCCTCAATGTGGGAGGCGATGTCATGTTTGCGCCGGAATCGCCTGAGGACGTGCTGGAAAGGCAGGGGGCGACCGTCGCGCACGGCGATCACCTCTCCGTCAAGGATGATGTCATGGGGGGTGGCCGCATCGAGCATCTCTACCACATCGGGGATGGCATGAGTCACCTCCTCGAGTTTCCGGGAGTACATCCGGCAGATACCATCTGCCTTATGAAACTGAAACCGGGTCCCATCGTATTTGTATTCTGCTGCGAGCACGCCAACCTCGCTGAGCATCTCTGTTACCGTGCCCTGTTTTGCAAGCATCATCTTGACAGGTCTGAACGGTTCAATATGGACGGCATAAAGTGCCTCCTCACCCCTGTGTGCGATGAGGGCTACTTCACCGAGATCATTTGCCGCCTGATAGGCATGCTCCACAGCAGCTGGGCTGACCGAAAAGGCGCCTGCAATGGCATCCCGCATGGTCCCTTCGCCGATCCCGATCCTGAGCTCCCCGAGGAGCAACCGGGCCAGGTACCGGCCTTCAAGGGGCGAGGCATTGCCGAAAAGGCGGCGCAGCACCCGGTCCTTCTCCTTCTGAGACTTGTTTCCGCTGGTTGCGGCAAGAACCGTGAAATCATCTGCGATATCAGCCAGTGTCAGGGACTCGGAAAAAAAGGACATCTGTTCTTTTTTCGCGAGCAGGGACTCAACTGCCCTGCCAGGATCCCCGCTGCGGTTGACGGTGCCGACGACTGCCTGCCTGTCTCTCCCTGACACATAGGCCACTGCATCATAGACGCTGTTCGGGCCGATGCCGATCTTATCCTGACTCCAGTCGGGGAAGGTTCGCCCCATCAGGTAGCGAATAAAAAGCGGGAGGTCTGCCTCATCCAGGGATGAAAGGGCATCCCGGACGATAGCGGTCATATCCAGCCTGCCGGGGGTGTTTTCCAGTGTCTCACATAAACGGGAAAATGCAAGAAAGTCCATTCGCATATCACACCTCAATGGTCCGGGTTAGCGCATGTTGCAGGCCGACTTCCAGCTCCACATCGTAAGAAAAGAGCGCAAGCGTCTCCCGGGCGGTTGCAAGTGCCAATTCCTGGGTATTGTTCTCTTCTGAGAGATGGGCGAGCACTGCGACAGAGAGATCAGAGCTGAGGTCACTCAGCACATTGGATGCTGCCCGGTTCGAGAGGTGCCCCCGGTTTTTATCTCCAATGCGCCGTTTCAAAAAGGCGGGGTATGGCCCGTTTTCCAGCATCATCGAGCAGTGATTGCTTTCAAGGATAAGCCCATCACATTGGGAGAGAAATCCCATCATCGCGGAGGTCACCATCCCGGTATCGGTGCAGACACCGACGGTCACCTCGCCGTCAGATATACAAAATCCGGTTGGATCCGCTGCATCATGGCAGGTGGAGAACGCGGTCACTGAGAAGGTGCCCGTATCAAATGCCTCTCCCGGCACAATGCGGCGCAGGGGGGCGGTTCCCGAACATTTCAGCGTCTTCTTCACCCCGGCAAGTGTGCCCCCGGTGCCGAAGACGGGCACCGGGCACTGGCGGGTCAGGACATCAACGCCCCGGATATGGTCAGAGTGCTCATGGGTGATGCAAAGTCCTTCCACGCGGGAGATGTCGCCCCCGCAGGCTGCAACAGATGATAGGATACGTCGGCTGCTGATACCCGCATCCACCAGAAGGGCACCCCCGTTCCCTTCGATATAGATGCTGTTTCCTTTGCTGCCACTCGCAAGGACGGTTACCTTCATTGCTACTATGTTGTCCTTTGCAGATGGTAAACGTCACCTCTCTGCACCCCCTGTTCCCCGGCATGGAAGATTTGTAAAATACATCAGTTTTTCCCATTAAAAACGATAAAATTAAAAAAACGGCATGGGGGTACGAAATTATAAGTGGAAATGTGCTGTGAGAGTAGAGCAGGGTCCACCCAAAGGGTACAATACCATCCTGATACAGAGGATCTGTTGACACATCAGCAGGATCATCTCAGGCAAACACTTCTACCACTTCAGTGAATAAAAAAGAGAGAGGCGGGTTCACTCGGCGGTAATTATCGTTCCCGGGTTTTCGCCTTTGAGAGCACGTTCCAGGGTTCCCCGCGTATGACCGTTTATGATCCGGACTTCCCTGATATTTTTGGCATTCACCAGGAGTTCAACAACCTTGCTTTCCAGAACCATATCGTCCATATGCAGTTCAAGGAGTTCCTCTGCGGTGATCTCCTTAATGAGTTCTGCTTCCGGATTGATAAATGGGTTTTCAGTGAAGAGTCCGTCAACATTCTTCAGCAGAGTGCAGGATTTTGCCCCGATAACCTCTGCTGCAAGGAAAGCACCGGTATCTGTCCGGTGCTGCGGGATGAAAGTCCCCGGAGATGGTTCTTCAAAGTAACTATAGGGTGGTGTGCCTGCCATAATTGGCAGAAGGCCCATCTTCATCAGCATCGGGATATCCATGATATCGCCCACTTCGACACGGATGCCACCATCTTCTGCAAGAAGGGCCGCAACCATCTTTGTATTCTGTACGCTCACATCCCCGGTAAGTTCAGCAAGAATCCCGGTTGGCATTCCAAGATCAATGCCAATGTCCAGTACATGACGGACACGGACACCCCCGCCGATTACAACAAGCATCTCATACTGTTCTTTCAGCTGACGGATTTCATCGAGAAGGGGCAGTAACACGGTTGAACCAAAATCCACGGTTCCGTGTCCACCAATTTTAACAACATTCAGATTGGGTGCAATCCGTACCATCCGTTCCTGATGTTCTCCGTACTCAAGGGATTTGCGTACCAGTGTCTCTCCCTGTAATTTATTTTTTATTTCGCGACGTTTTTTCATGAAAATACACTCACCAGTGGTTTACTTTATACCAATAAAGATTTCCTGTTTTTCCATTCCGGTTTCATGTGCACACTGCCCGGAATTGCATTGCCAGATGACGAATTTATATATACTATGATGGGATATGTATGGATATATCAGTTGGTATATCAGGTGTTTACCAGCTGTAGGATGTGATAAAATGAAAATCTATGTGAGGCCGCGCACAAAAGTCGGGGAAGGAGCCCATCATCCGATGTTCAGGATTGTTGCAGTCACGGGAAAGGGTGAAGAGAAACTGAAAGTTGAAGCCAGTCATTTCCGGAAAAAAGAGCTTGAGATGATTGCTGCTGATCTCGGTGCAGAGATTGTGATGCTTGAGCCGGCTGCAGACGAATCCGGGAAAGACAAGAAATAACCACCAACCTTTTTTTTCTTTCCTGCCAAATACCGCATACTTCTATGATATTACTTGACATTCCTGCACTCTTCCAGGCAGCAGCTGAAATACTCATCCGGGAAGATAAATGCATATCTATCGAATTTTCAGTAAATGAAGCAAGAATCCGATTTCCCACAACCCGGCGTCTTGCCAGGTATCTTGATGTCCCGCATTACTATGTCATCCCCGTGTTCTCCATGATGGAAGAGAAACATCTGGTAAGACGGGAAGAGCGGGTTGGTATTTCAACAACAGGTGCGGGGACACTGCTCTTCCTCAACATCATCCAGGATGCAATGCCGGATGAGGCAATGGCACTCCTGGGGGAAGGAACGATCACAGCACTCGCGGCAAAACATCCTTCAGCGTGATCTCCTCCCCCTGAATTCAGGTGTCGACAATACGACAGAAGCAGTATACCTCTGTCCGATACCGCAATACCTATCGTAAGAAAACACAATGCTCTTTTGATTCTTTCCGGAATACCGTTTTTCCAGAATATATCAGAGACGGAGATGACATGGATCTTCTGACCAATCACCCTTATAATAAGGACGACCTCCCAAAACCTGCATTTACCTTGCGGGAGGCTGCAGGATCGGTTGGAGACTTCGGGACGATTCTTCCGATCGTCTTTGGAGTGGCCCTTGTCTCAGATATGAATATCAGCACTATTCTCTTCTTTTTCGGGCTTTGGTTCATTATTTCCGGGTATTACTACCGCCTGCCGGTGCCCATAGAACCGATGAAAGCCGTTGGGGCAGTAGTGATCGCTGGTTCACTCACACATGACATTATCGCTGCATCAGGTATCATCATCGGCATTTTCTTTCTTCTGGCAGGAGTTATGCGGTGGATGGAAGCGCTGAAGAAGTATATCCCAACGAATGTTATCCGGGGCGTTCAGGCAGCCCTTGCACTCCTGCTGCTTCGTTCAGCCTTCAGATTTGCAACAGGTGACATACTCCCCTTTGCGGTGGCCACCCTCATTATTGCACTCTTCTGGGTTGGTGCAAAGTATATGCGGTTGCCGGATTTTTCGGCACTCATTGTAGTATTCGGCGGTGTGGGAGCAGGCATTCTCATTACAGGGATGCCGGAATGTGTTTTCCCTGCCCTTCCCACATTCTACCTCCCCCCACTGGAAGTCTTCTCCCCGGCATTCACTGACCTTGTCCTCCCGCAGATCCCCCTTACCATCACCAATGCCATTCTCGCCACATCTCTTCTCACAATTGACCTTTTCCGCCATGAAATCAAACCAGACCGCCTCTCTGCAACCATTGGTGTGATGAATCTGGTTACCGTTCCCTTTGGTGGATTCCCCATGTGCCACGGTGCAGGCGGCATGGCAGGGCAGTACCGCTTCGGTGCACGCACCGGCGGGGCAAATATCATCGCGGGCATCATCCTGCTTGCCTTTGCCCTCTTTTTTGCATCAGCAAGCGTGCTTTCAATCATCCCCACCGGAATATTCGGTGCCCTCCTTTTGTTTGTAGCCATAGAACTGGGTATTCATGCAGCCAAAACCGACTCTCTCGCGGTGACCGGTATCATGGCAGCAACTTCCATTGCAGGAAACATCACCATCGCATTCATTGCAGGCATGATCCTTGCATGGGGACGCATCTGGTACCGGAGAAGGAAAGGACTCGAAACAGAAACATAGCAGAACAGGGCTACCGTGGAAGTTGTACAGAATAAACGGAAGAATAACAGATGGCTGGGTGTTGCGTTGAAAGGGCTCAGTATGTTAGATGTACCCATACAACGGAAGGCCTCCCGCCAGGGACATAATACCAGAAGGATTGGGCCGGATCCAGAACGAGAGGAAGATTTAGCCTGAACACACCAACCCATCAGAGCTATCTGAATATAAGCCTTTATTTTTTACAATTGTTAATAACAATTCTTTATCACCATCAAATAGGCAGCCTAGGATACACATTTATAGGAAAGACCTGACAGACGTACTATTATGCCATTTTGAAACGAACGCATCTCCATATGTTGAAACCGTTGCAGGTTGGGGTCTGGGTGCAATCCCGCCGGTCTGATCTTAAAGATGTACGGGAGCCTGTTGAGGCAATCATTCGGCAGGTCCGGGAGGGGAAGGACAGTGCTCTGCGTGAGCTGACGGCCCGGTTTGACGGTATTGAAATAGATGATTTCCGTGTAACAGCAGAGGAGATAGAGGCGGCATACGACGATGTCTCTCCCGAAATTGCTGAACGGCTCATTGAGGCGGAAGCACGGATTACTCAGTTCCACGAACTCCAGAAACGCACCGGCATGTGGCTGCAGGAGACCGAGCCGGGCATCACTCTCGGGGTAAAGACGACGGCTTTGCACCGTATCGGCGCCTACGTGCCCGGCGGACGGGCTGCATACCCGTCCACCGCCCTGATGACTGCTGTCCCTGCACGGGTGGCAGGCGTCAAAGAGATCTGCTGCTGCACGCCGCCGCCCATTCACCCCCTGACACTTGTGGCCCTCGACATCGCTGGTGTCACTGAGATATACCGTATCGGTGGGGCCCAGGCAATTGCTGCAATGGCTCTTGGAACCGAGACCGTACCACCGGTCCAAAAGATTGTCGGACCGGGGAACATCTTTGTGACCGCAGCCAAGATGATGTTGCGTGACCATGCAGAGATTGACTTCCCCGCAGGTCCCTCTGAGATCGGCATCATTGCAGACAGCACCGCAATACCTGAATATATCGCGGCCGATATCATGGCACAGGCGGAGCATGATCCAAAGGCCGCCTGTATCCTTGTTACGACCGATCCAAAAATTGCAGAGGCAGCGTCTGCAGAAGTGGCCCGGATGTTTACAGAGAGTCCAAGAAAAGAGATCATCGAACAGGCACTCGCCAACTCCGGTTATATCATTGCAGAGACACTGGACGAGGCGGTCAACCTGATAAATGAGATTGCACCCGAACATCTCTCCATCCAGGTGGCAGATACCTTTGCCGTGCTCTCAAAAGTTGAAAATGCAGGTTCTATCTTTGCGGGCCCCTTCACCGCGGTTGCCTGTGGAGACTATGCCTCCGGCACCAACCACGTCCTTCCCACAGCAGGATATGCCAAGATGTACTCGGGGCTTAATGTGGATCACTTCTGCAAGACATCGACCATCCAGATGATTGACCGGGAAGGGCTTGAGGCGATTGGCGACATTGTTGAGACCCTTGCGGATGCAGAAGGGCTGCATGCCCATGCGGAGTCGGTGCGGGTGCGGCGAAAATAAGATCCGTTTACTTTTTTTCCAGGGGAGCAGACCGAATACCGGATTTCGTCTCACCAGAGAATCGTGATGCCCATCCATAGTATACTGCCGGTTTTTAGAAACCGTGCCATTCGATCACGAATATTTTCACCATCGTCTTTTTTGATTTCAGTAATTCTGCCGTGAATACTTCATCTGGCCCCCGTAATGTCACGGCAGATACCCGTCCACCAACGCCAGAAATTCTTCAACCGTCTTTCGTGAATATGGCCCTTCTTCATACGCCGTGACAATCGTCATCGCATCGCGGAAGGTAGATAGAGCCATGAGAAACCCGAATGGCCAGCAGACGCAGGGGAGGAGGCAGACATTTTGGAGACTGAAGGGTAGTGCATTGTTTTCTTTAGGCGGGAAAAAGTCCTCTTCCCGGAATATCCCGATATTGGAGAAGACCGGATTTTTCTGACCGTTCGTCTCATAGCCCTGCATGATCGCATCAAAGAACTGTTGGACTGCAGGCATTCCGCCTGCACAGATCTCTTCATAAAAAAGGACACAGCCAAGGCCAAGTGCGGGACCTTCTGCCTTCCGCTGTTTCGTAACAGCAGTCACCTGTTCGATGATATCATCCAGACCAGACTCCTCTCCGGCGGTGAGGGTGACCTGGTAGGAGACTGAAAGGTTCATGGGCTGGTGTTTTCCTGCCTCATCAGTGGGATATGCACGGGCACTGGCTGGTTTCCCCGCATCATCTAACTGGGTAAGCGTGCGCCGGAGATCCGCTGAGGTCAGCAGAGAGCGGGGTGCACCGATGTCTGTGGAATCGTTCCTGATTTTTAGAAAGGCAAGAAAATAGGCCGCAATCATGACGTCATTTATGGTGGCGTCATGTGCTCTGCCATACGCCTTTGCCCGTTGGAGCCGTTCGGGGGACAGGGTTTTTGAGGCGATCCGGGGTGTCCCCCTCCCTGTCCGTTCGGCGGGAAACCGCCATCGGTCTACAAAGGGTTCCTCTCTCTTAAGGGCTTCTTTCTTCTCCTCATCGGTAAAGAGAGCGAGAAACGGAGTTGTGCTGCGGTCGTACCATCCCGTGGGAGTGGGTCGGAAGTCGGGGTTCTGTAGTATTTTCAGGTAGGCCGTAAAGAGGGTCTGTGCCATATCCCGGAGGCCGCCTGCGTCAGAGAACCCGTGATGACAGGTGACGGTGATCTGGTCGCCTCTCTGGTGCCGCAAGAGGGTGACCCGCATCTGTGGCCCGTTCCGAACGTCGAGGTGTGCGGGAGGGCACTCCGGGGGCAGTGGTACGGTATCCATGCCTTTGGGCGAAAGATAAACAAAGGCCCGTTCCCACTCGTTTTCCGGAATTTCTTCCCAGCAGGGCATACCGTCCCCTTCTGCAAACCTCGAGCAAAGATAGGGGTTTGCTTCGAGCATACGCATGGTGGCCGTCCGCAGAATCGTTTCGTTGAGGTGCCCGTCAAACGTGAAGACAAGGTGCATCGTCGGGTCGTAAATGCGCTCGAAATAAATGTTGAAGAGATCAAATGCAGGTACGGGATGGGCGGAAGGGGATGTCATACAGAAGGATATTCTCCCGGAAGAGGATATGTGCTTTCACCTGCGGATCTGCTTTTTCGCAGGGAGATAAAAAAAGGATATCGGAATCCACCCAGTTTCTGTATCATCCACGGGAAATGGGCATTGGGGAATCAATGACACATCATCATCCCGTTATCAGAACCATTTTGCGGTATTACGCTCCATTCTCAGTATGAAACACCTCCTTGCAGATGAGACTGACAGACACCCTGCCCTGTGCAGTGTCCTCCTCGGTCTCGGTGCCGGGGCAGTCATCACTGTGGTGCTCACCCTCTTTTCAAAAGGTTGATGGCACCTCACCTCATATAACCAGGCCCTCATGGGGATAGGCATCGTCCACACATATGCATCCCTTCTGCTGGTGCTCTTCGTTGCCGGATGTTGCATTCCCTTCATGTTTCATACCGGTTCCCGGCGCACAATTCTCCTGCATGCCGCCATGACCGGCCTCGTCGCCGCAGCCGTTGCCCGTGTTCTGCCGTTTATCACAAAGCCTGCCAATATTATCTCTTCGCTTCTTTCAACCATGCCTCAATTTCTCGTGATTCTCGCTATAGGCGTGTTAACGGCCGTTTTTGGGGGGCTTTTTGCCTCATTCATCGGGAACGATGAGAAGAAGGGATTTGCACCTCTTCTCCCGGTGACCATCGTCACCATCGTGGTGATCGTTTTTCCCCTGCTCTTTGCCGTTGGGGGCATGTCCACCGGTATCATTCCTCCTGCTCCGTATTCATGTGGTCCGTCAGAGCAGCCGACCGACCTCTTCGTAATCAAATTCACCTCTGGTGGCGAACTCGAATGGAAGACAACCGTGGATATCAGCACCTACGACAGAGCAGACACCCTCACTGAATATACAGATGGCTACGCCATCGCCATGACAGAATATCGTCAGGAGTCCAGCATCGTGCATCTGGTTCTGTTTGACCGGGAGGGAAACTCCTCCCGGCAACCGGAAGTCAGAAGCGGATTTTGTCAGGTACCAGCCATCCTCCTCGCCCCAAACGATGGATTTATCCTTGCAACAGGGAGGCCTGAAATCCTCCGCATCGATCGCAAAGGAGAAACCGTTTGGGCAAAATCTCTGGGAGACGAGAGTCCCGGCGTGCCACCCATCTCCCTTCTGGCCCGTGCAGACGGCAATTTCGTTGTTTCCTGGCAGAATCGGATTGCCTGTCTGACCGACAACGGCACCGTGCTCTGGAACACTGTCCTTAACACCAGCAGCGGACCGGATGAAATTCTTCTCTCCCCGGCGGATGCAGGCGGCATCCTCGTCTGCACCGAAGGGGAGAACACCTTTACCGGCGAACACTTTGAGATACCCCTAAAGGCGGTTCTTCTGGATGTAGACGGCACGGTGCTCTGGGAACAGACCTTTGGCGTTGGAGTTGGAAATACCCTGCTGGGTGCCTGGCAGAACCCACCGGGTCACACACTTCTCTACCGGACAACCACATCACAGACTGACTTTTGGGGCAAATACGTGCCGACATATGTCTGTCACCTCATCACCCTGGATGACGCAGGCACCATAACCGGATTACCGGAAGGAAAGGACACCGGCGGAGACATCATACCGTCAGCAGTCAGGGGTTACATTTCCGTTGACACCGGTGAGGAGAGCGTTACAATTACCGGGTATGATGCCGGCCAAGAGATCTGGAAAAGGGAGTACGGGATACGGGCCAACCGCCACTCTCTCCAGGGCATCAGAACGGCAGATGGCGGATATCTTATCGCCGTCTCTTCTCCCATCTGAGAAAGGGGTAGTGGGATATGCAGGCGGTTTAGGACAGAGAAAAAAAGGAAATATTTTGGCGAACTCCCTGAATCCTTCCTCACGAAAACCCCCTAGAAAAACAACAGCACCCACAGAGGCGAGAAAGGGAGAAAAAATATTCTCGGAAGACGCTCTTTTTTTAAAAGTCATCGTTCCGATCACGCCGAGTCCGAATGGCAGAATTAGGTGGCATCCCGCAAAACGCCGTGTATACCCATCCTTCATGCAGGAATCAGCACATATATATTGCAATTTGCCAAAAGGTTACTTTAACAGGAGTTATTTCATGCCGTATGCCATCACAACCGATATCATAACAAAATCTTTTGGAGACCTGAAAGCCGTTGATTCGGTCAGCCTCTCTGTCAAAAACGGCAGCCTTTTCGGACTTTTGGGACAGAACGGTTCAGGAAAAACAACGATGATTAAAATGCTCACCGGACAGATGAAGCCATCGTCCGGGACAGCACAGGTGCTTGGCATCGATCCTTCCATTGCACCTGTTGCCGTTAGAGAAGCGGTCGGCATTATCCCGGAACAGGAGACGCCTCCCAGTTTTCTCACCTCGGAAGAATATCTCTCCTTTATTGGAAAGGTACGAAATATTGAAGATGTTGAAGAAAAATCGCAATGGTGGTTTGATTATCTTGATTTCGGGGACAAACGAGATGTCCTGTGTAAGGACCTCTCACGGGGCACGCGGCAGAAACTGATGTTTGCCCAGGCATTTCTTCATACCCCTGCACTTGCATTGATAGATGAACCCCTCATTAACCTCGATCCGGTGATGCAACGAAAGGTGAAGCGTTTTTTAACAGATTATGTTCGTTCCGGCAACACGATCTTTTTGTCTACTCATATTCTTGAGATTGCAGAAGATATCTGTACGGATTTTGCCATTCTCCATAAAGGGAGACTGCTGCACACAGGAACGGTGAGTGAACTCACCGATAAACAGATCCATCTGGATGACTTTTTTATGAATCTTGTCGAAAGAGGGCACACGGATGTTTGAACTCTTCACCAGCATGTTCAAAGAAGAATGGCGGATGCATTCAACGCTGTTTGGCAGTATGAATTTCGCCCTCTTCCCGGTGCTCATCTTTGGAATCGCTTTTATGGGCGCATTCCTGATTCCTTTGATTTGTACGATGATGGACCTGTCTGTTCTGGTCATTCTGCTGCACGCAGGTTTTGCCCTGCTGGGAATTATGGTGGGTTCCTTTGGCCTGATGGGAAAAGAGATGATGAACCGGAGATTCGGACAGGCAAGTCTCCTTGCCTATTCTGCACGCAGCCTTCCGATCTCAGAAAAACGAATCTTTCTGAATTTTGTTGTTAAAGATATCGTGTATTACTTCATTCTCTGGGTGCTGCCCTTCTGCGCAGGGTTTATTGTAGCATCGCCTTTTCTCGGAATGAGCCTGCATTATCCTCTTCTCGTCCTTTTGACACTCACGCTTTCGTTTCTCACGGGTCTGTGTGCGGTGTTCCTGTTATCAGCAGGATATTCCCGAAGTAAGGCAGCGTTTGTGGTGGTCATTGCAAGCCTGGCAGCATTGACTGCTCTGTTTGTATTCGGATGGAACGGAGGAGTAACCGCACTTTTCCCCCCACTCGCCGTTTTTTATTCGTTCTCGGCTGAAAGCATTGCAGTATCTGTGGGAGTAATTTTCGCCTTGTTTACTCTTTCCATCATCTTTTTCACCCCCGAATACCAGAGTGCAGAGAAACACTACAAAAACATGCATACTCCGCTGTCCCACCGTCTTGCCGGACTGCCCGCCCATGATCTGGTGGCCAAAGATTTCATCGATCTCTACCGGAGCGGTATTGGAATCGGACAGACACTCTTTTCATTTCTTCTGCCACTGGTTCTCATATGGGTGATGCTGTCTCTCATGGGGGGATTTCTGTCGCCTGGCAATCTATTATTCATTTTTGCGGTGGTAACGGGCGTCATATCTTCAACAATGTATACATGGCTGACCGAATTTGATGCCATTGCGTCGTATATGTTTCTGCCCCTGCAGATATCGTCAGTGATGAAAGCAAAAATTGAGTCATTTGCCGTCCTTCAGATAATCCCCGTCATATTTCTTGTTGGTATTGCGCTTTTCTCCGGAACAGCCGCATATCTCCCCCATGCGCTGGTGCTTTGCCTGAGTGTCTCCTTTTATGCCCTTTCCGTCGTGGTACGATTATGCGGTCTTTCTCCTGCCTCACTGATCTACAATGTCAGAGTTTTTCTGACCTACCTGCTTCTGGTCGGGACGCCAACACTGGCCCTCATTGTTCTTACCTTTATCCGTCCGTTCTTTGCATATGCAGGTATTCTGCTTTTGATTCCCACATGGTACCTTTTGCAGAGCGGTTTTCAGAAATGGGACTCCACCGACGCTGTAGGATTTTAAAGGCATAATGTCTTTTTTTGGTGAATGGCTTTTTTTTGGATGGAAAAAAAGTATAAAAGTGTAACGGTATTACAGCTCACTATTCGCAGTAAAATTTGAGCCTGAAATATTAATCGACCGAAAGATCTTT
>CAZFXY010000009.1:6085-21604 GCA_964523185.1 uncultured Methanoculleus sp. | reverse complement strand
GGTCTATGCTGCAAATACGGGTGTTCCGCATGCGGTCGTCTTTGTTGATGATGTAACCGCAGTCAATGTCAATGAAGTGGCGCCCGGCATCCGTTCCCATCCGGTATTTCCTGAAGGCGCGAATGTAAATTTTGTTCAGTGTGACGGAGAAGACAGCATCACCATACGCACGTTTGAACGGGGTGTTGAAGAAGAGACCTTTTCATGCGGCACCGGTTCAACAGCGGCCGCAGCGGTGGCGCACCATCTCGGAAAAATGCCTGCTACCGTCCATGTCAGGACACAGGGTGGCCCTCTGACCATTGTGATGAACGAGACCATTACGATGCAAGGACCGGCAGTAACGGTATTTGAGGGAATTATTCCTCTCTGAACCCTTTTTCTTCAATGGTAAATGTTATTTTCGTTCCTTCGGGACGAGAACGGTGTTTTTCGAGTATTGCATGCCGTTTTGTGCCATCCCGTTCAAAGCGAACAATGATTTTGGATAGATGATGCATACTTGTGCCGCCGAGACCGCAGAGAGTGTCGGTGTTTATATCGGTGAAAACCTGATTTGTAACGATTACGGGGATGTCATACCGGCGTGCATACCCGAGGAGCATGATGAGTTCGCGTGTAAGGCGTTTCTGTGCCTCTCCCGAGGAACTATTTTCTGACCGGTAGAGCGCGGTTGCTGAATCAAGGACAATAAGGCCAATGTTCGCCCGGTCCGCGAGCAGGCGTGCACATTCTGCGGCTGCATGGTCCTGTCCGGTAAAGTCTGCGGGTTCAAACAGGATCAGGCGCTCAGCGAGTGACTCGGCTTCCTCTTCTCCGGCCAGCTGGCAAAATCGGTCAATAGAAAACCCTTCGGTATCGATATAGATTACATCTTCTCCATTGCGCAGAGTGGCAATTGCTGCTGCCATTGCAGCGGTGCTTTTTCCTGCAGCAGGTTCTCCATAAAACTGAATGATGATGCACGTCTCAAGTCCGCCACCGATGAGATTATCAAGGCAGGAAATGCCTGTACTTTTTTTTGTTAGTTTCACCATTCTCTCTCTTCACCCTGCAGTTCTTTCCAGCATTTCTCTTCAGCCCGGCGTGTAACCTCTCGTAATGGCACATGTGCGGCTTCTGCTGCCTGCCGCGCAATTTCAAACTCGGCCTTGCAGGATATCGGCTCTGTTTCAATCCAGCCGGTTTTAACGGGTATGAAAATACTTTTTGAACCTATCACAATTTCAACCGGTTTCACCGTTCGTTTGATCACACTCCGGTGGACAGACGGAATGCACCGGACGCCGAGTGTCCCCAGTTCTTCTGACAGTATCCGGATGAGACTCTCTGATAATGCAGGGGAGCAGATGACCCGGATAAGGGTGCCCGGGCGCCCTTTCTTCATGATTAAAGGTATTGCAGATGCGTCCCGTGCGCCGGCATCCATCAGTCGCCCGAGGGTATAGGCAATGACTTCTCCTGTTGTGTCATCCACATTTGTTTCAAGGATATCAATAGTATCTGTTTCTCTTGTCTCTCTGTCGTTATCGGGTTCAGATTCAGAGACGGACGCCCTTAATACATTTGGCATGTGTGAAGGATTACGGGTACCCGCTCCATATCCCACAGCGGTGAGATGCACGGCGTCGATGGTTATTTCACTGGTGCCGGTTGCCATAAATTCTGCAAGAAGTGCCGCCCCTGTCGGTGTGCAGAGTTCACGTTCTTCATGGGTATACCGGATAGGAAGGTTCCCGTTTCTGAGAATGGCAAGGGTGGCAGGGGCCGGAAGCGGGTAGATGCCATGGGCACTTTTTATGGTTCCCGTCCCGACCGCTACTGCTGATGTCCTGACCACGTCGGGTGAAAGGGAGAGGAATGCGGTGCATGCACCAACGACATCTGCGATGGCATCGTCAGCGCCCACCTCGTGAAAATGGGTATGGGCACCGTGAATCTCTTCTTCCGCATCTCTGATGCGGGTAAACACCCGTACCGCCATCTCCTGTACTGCGTCCGGAATATCGGTATCGGAAACAATCCCACAGACCTCATGGAACGTCCGTGATACAGGCCCTGCATGTGTCTCGATATGAAGTGCCCGGATGCCGCATCGCTCCACCATTGTGTAGGTGGGAGAAGCGACGACCGATGCCATTGCACAGGTGACTGCCTCTCTGTCAGCACCGCATTCAAGCAGCGCACCTGTCACCATATCGCCTGCTGCGCCGGAAAATGGGTCAAAACAGAGCAGTCTCATAGATACAGTACTTATACCCCGAGAGGGTATATGAAGGTAGGTGAGCATAGCCCATGTTACTGAATGTTGAGAGTGCATATCCCGAGGACCGGGGCCTTGGGCGATGCCGACTGGATCCCGCAACGATGAACGCCCTGAGACTTGTCCCCGGGGATCTCGTCTGGCTTACCGGGTCACGCAGGACGGTGGCAAAAGTATGGAGGATGCTTGCTGATGACTGGGATCAGGGAAAAGTAAAGATCGATAACTTCACCCGTTCGAATGCCGGTGTAAGCAGTGGAGACAAAATTGAGGTGGTTAAGGTGGAGATGCAGACCGATGCGTCCCGCGTTGTTCTTGCGCCACCCGAAGACCTCTCAGATCAACCTCCTATTAATTATAATCAGGCGATGCTGCGCCTGCTCGGCTACCCTGTCGCAAAAGGGGATACTGTCCCGGTGCTTGCGGGCCTTCCGTTTATGCAGCAGCAGTTGATCCCCTTCAGGCTGGTAACGATTGAACCAGAGGATGCTGTCATCATCATGAGAGACACCATCGTTGAATTCTCTGAAAAACCGGTATCCGGTTTTAACGGATTCCGTGAGATCAGTTACGAAGATGTCGGGGGACTGAAAAATGAGCTGAAGAATGTCCGGGAGACCATCGAACTGCCCATGCGTCACCCGGAACTGTTCCGGAAACTGGGTATTGAGCCCCCGAAAGGTGTACTTCTGTATGGTCCTCCCGGAACGGGGAAAACCCTGATTGCACGGGCTGTTGCAAATGAAAGCGGTGCACATTTTATTGCAATAGCAGGGCCTGAGGTGCTCTCAAAATATTATGGGGAAACGGAACAGCGTCTCCGGGAGATATTTGAAGAGGCTGAAGCCAATGCACCGTCGGTTATCTTTATCGATGAACTGGATTCCATTGCGCCTCGCCGTGAGGATGTGACCGGTGAAGTTGAACGTCGGATGGTAGCTCAGCTTCTCACCATGATGGATGGTTTGGAGGAGCGGGGACAGGTGCTTGTCATTGGCGCAACAAATCGTCTTGAAGCCATTGATCCGGCACTCCGGCGGCCGGGACGGTTTGATCGGGAGATCGAGATCGGTGTTCCCGATGAGGCCGGGCGTCTTGAGATCCTCAAAATTCACACGCATGGTATGCCGCTTGAAGGGGAAGTGAACCGAATTCAGATGGAAGAAGCCCTGAATGAGGTTTCTGATGGAGATCGTGCAGAGGAACAAAGACGGTATGAAATGGCGGTTGAGGAGATTGAAAGTCAACGTGCGCGTCTGCTCCAGTTTCTCTCTTCGCGTACGAACGGGTTTGTTGGGGCGGATCTCCAGTCACTGGCGAGAGAAGCGGCAATGCGTGCACTCAGGCGGTATCTGCCGGAAATTGACCTCGAAAAAGATGAAATTTCCCCTGAGCTTCTGAAGAGAATGGAGGTGACGTCACGTGATTTTGCTGAAGCACTCCGGGAGGTGAGACCCAGTGCAATGCGTGAGGTGCTCATTGAAGTGCCGCGTGTGAACTGGGATGACATCGGAGGGCTGGAACGGGAGATTGAAGAGGTGCGGGAAGCGGTTGAATATCCACTGACCCAGCCGGAACGGTTCCTGAACTTAGGCATTGAACCCCCGAACGGTGTGCTTTTGTACGGTCCTCCCGGCACAGGAAAGACCCTTATTGCAAAGGCAGTGGCACATGAAAGCGGCGCAAATTTTATTCCCGTCCGCGGACCACAGCTGCTTTCAAAGTGGGTCGGTGAGAGTGAACGTGCTGTGCGGGAGGTGTTTCGCAGGGCACGACAGGTGGCACCTTCAATTATATTTTTTGATGAACTGGATGCCATTGCACCTGCACGTTCCGGGCAGGACAGCCATGTGACTGAGAGTGTTGTCAATCAAATTCTGACCGAATTCGATGGACTGGAGGATATGACAGGAGTGGTGGTGATGGGTGCAACCAACCGTCCCGATATCATTGACCCCGCCCTGATGCGTGCGGGCAGGTTCGATCGTCTTGTTGCCATCCATGAACCAGATAAAAATGGCCGTTTCCAGATATTGCATATTCACTCCCGGAACATTCCTATTGAACATTCCTCGGTGGAGGTGCTGGTGCACGGCACCGCCTCATACGATGAAGGCGGTATTGAGGTGCTCTTTGGCACTGCTGCTGAAGCATATCGAAAAGAGGCCGGTAAAAAGGTGAAACTGACGGCAGATGCCATCCTTGCAACAGAAATCGCTGATGTCAATGTCAGCAACGAAATTCTTTCACCCGGAAAACGGCGGCGTGCAATTGCCCGCCTGATTGAAGAGCACAGCATTTCACTTGATGATCCGCAACGCGACGTAATGCTCCGGGAAATTGCCGAAAAAGCCGAGAACTATGTGGGTTCTGACTTAGACCTGCTCTGCCGTGAGGCGGCGATGTTTGCCATGAGAGATAATGCGGGGGTAGTGGGAATGACGCATTTTGAGAAGGCCCTTAAGAAGGTCCGTCCTATGATGAATGAGCGCGTGCGCGAACAGTACGATCGTATTCAGCAGTATTTCAAGGGTGGTCTCCCCCAGGAGATGCAGGTAAATCTCCCTGAATATCAATAATATTTCCTAAAATGGATTATTTATACTGCAATGCTGCAGGGCCCGAAATCTTTCTTTCAATCCTGTTTTTTTAAAACGGAAATGGTTATCCTTTGATGTATACAATGATACATAGTCGATCATCTGAGGTTTTTGTGAATGCCAAACTGTACCACATTTCTTGATGTCAATGCCCGTCTGGGAGACAAACTGGCCCTCATCCATCCTGCATCAGGGACAGAATACACGTTTCGTGACCTCCTGAAGCGGGTTTGCACGCTATCATCCTACCTTATCAGCCGTGGTATTTCTGCCGGTGACCGGGTTGGGATTTATCTGCCTCCCTCACCTGAGTATCTCTTCTGGTATTTTGCAATCTGGCGGATGGGTGGTGTGGCAGTGCCGCTTAACAATGTCCTCCGGGCAGAGGAAGTTTCCCTGCTGTTGGAAGATTCCGGGGCGGCATGCATCATAACCGATTCAAAAGGCTGTACAGAGATTGAATCATACGTTATTTCCGGCAGAATTACCGTTGATGTGATCACAACGGATGCTCCATCATTTGAGGAGGAATGTCTCTCAGTAGCGTTTATTTCCCGCGCCCGTAACTGCAGATTAGATGATCTCTGTCAGCTCCAGTATACATCAGGCACCACCGGTCAACAGAAGGGAGCGATGCTCACCCACGGAAACTGGATGGCAGCGATGGACAATGAACGTGAACTGCTCGGGTATCTGGAGGATGATGTGTATCTGGGGATATATCCGATGGCCCATGTTGGCGTTTCATGGGGAATTTCAGCGTTGCGCGCCGGTGCCACCTGGGTAATTATGGATCGTTTTTCCCTTGACGAGTATATCCGTCTCACTGAGACCTATCAGGCCACGGTGATTGCCGGGATGCCGCCTGTGATTCATTCTCTTCTCCGGACGCCACCGGGAACTGAGAAACGGATGCAGTCAGCGAGGGAGATGATCAGCGGAGGCGGTCCTCTTCACCCCAGTATATGGAAAGAATTTTATTCACGGTTCGAAATACCGGTCGTCAACGCATATGGTCTGTCTGAGACCATCGTTGTCGGTACCGGGACTGCCATACGTCCTGGGGACTATGCGTATGCAGATGAATTCAGAAGTGTTGGCATGCCGGTCGGGTTTACCGAAGTAAAGATTGTGAGCACCGATGACCCGTCGGCTGAGTGTAAAACCGGGGATATTGGCGAAATTGCACTGAGAGGCCCTGGCGTTGCGTCCGGATACTGGGGGATGGAACAGGAGACGCAGGCCGTTTTTCTTCCGGACGGATGGTTTTTAACGGGAGATATCGGATATCTCTCAGAAGACGGGATGCTTGCTATTACTGACCGCAAAAAGGACATGATTGTGATGTCCGGTTGGAAAATTTATCCGACTGAGGTGGAGAAGGTACTTATTGACCATCCATCGATAGACGATGTGGCGGTCTTCGGGGTGCCGGATATGCACCGTGGCGAGATTCCCTATGCCGCCGTGGCGCTTCTGTCTGGTGCATCTCTTACCCTTTCTGACCTGCAGGAATATGCCCGTGAATATCTGGCAGGATATAAAATACCCCGTGAGATGGTCATTGTCAATGAGCTCCCCCGGGTTGGGGGATGGAAATTGCTGCGTCGCTCACTTCGTGAGACATACGGGCCGGATTGGAATTCACACTCCCATTAATACTGGGAAATGGCCCGAATTTGGCAGAATGACTTAGGCATGATTTAAGTAATTATAAATTATTAGGTTACTGCAAATGCCGGTAGATATTGAAGAGGTTGAATTCTCTGGACATAAAAAGATATCAACGGGTATCATCGGTCTGGATTATCAATTGGGGGGCGGATTTCCTGAGGGGTCGATAATTGTCGTGCAGGGATCCGCTATTTCGGGCATCGAAAAGGTTGCCGAACAGTTTTGGAAAGCAGGTGGTGAGGCAACCGGAGGTAGCGATAGCTGGTACCTGATTGCAGACAACAGGCCGTCTGTTGGTATGACACCGGTAGCTACAAACGAGATGGGCGATGCCCTGTCAGAAATGCACGGAAAACGGTATGTGGTTGATTCGCTCACCAGTATTATCCGTAATGAGGGCATTGCTGCTGCAATTACCCTTATTAAAAATCATGGGGAGATGATTACCCATGACGGGGGGTCAATATTGTTTTTGCTCTACGATGATGTCCACCCAACAGAGGATGAAATTGGTATCATCCGGTGTGCCGATGTCTATATTCACCTCATCGATGAGCGCCACGGAAATGAGATCGAACGAAAAATGGAGATTGCAAAAATTAAAAATGCTGATGTGCCAAACCGGATGTTCCCGTATCACATTACCAAAGAGGGAATTGATCTCTCAACAACGGCACGTGTCGTCTGAATAAACAATTATCTGAGTTCTTCTCTGCACTGGCGTGCGGCAAGAACCAGATGTTCCAGTTTTTTGTATGCCCCTTCACGCGAATGCATCCGGAGGCCACAATCAGGGTCCAGAAGCATATTTTCAGGGCCGAATATTTCAATCCCTTTGGCGATGCGCTCTGCAATTACGGAAATGCTCTCAACGTCTCTGTCTGCTGAGTCCACGCACCCAAATCCGATTTTCTTTCCTTTCAGGTCGGAACGGGAAAGAGCATCTAAATTATCCGGGTTGTTTGCGAATTCAAAGTCCAGAATATCAACAGGAAACTGAAGTATCTCATCGATACATTCCCTGATGTTCCCACAGACATGCATGCAGGATGGGACATTCAATGTTCTGGTGATAATATTCACCGATTCGCGTGCAACCGTCAGATCAGCTGTCCCGGTTGACAGAATGGGTTCATCCAGCTGGAGGATTGCGACCCCTGCCTCTGCCAGATACCGGGCTTCCTGCGCCAGTGCAAAGGCCATGTCGGGAATGAGTTCACTCCTGTTTCGGTATACCGGCGTCTTCAGTGCAAGTCCGTGGGCAAGGGTTGTTGGCCCGGTGAGAATCCCCTTTACCGCAGGATGCCGTGACAGGGCATATTTCACTCCGGGAAGAGTAATCGGTTTTCCTGCCGGATGAATTTTCCCGGTGACATCCTGCCCTTTTACCCCTGGCAGAAAGTCAGCGATAAGCGCAATCATATCTCTGCCAACCTGTCCGTCTGAGATGATATCAATCCCTGCAGATATCTGGTCGGATACTGCGGTCGTGCGGGCCGGTTTGAGCGGGTCAAAGAGGGCCCGGAAACCGCCTGACCCGACAGCGGGATAACTCCCGACAACTGTGGTCGGGAGTATTTGCTCAGGCATCATGGAGTTAGGCGGTGACGGTCACGCGGGAAAAGGACCGCTTCTCTGATGTTGGCCAGATCCAGCATTGTCATGATGAGCCGATCCATCCCGAGACCCCAGCCCGCATGAGGAGGCATTCCATATCTGAATGGCTGAAGATAGAATGAAAAACTCTCCGGTGAGAGGCCTTTTGCTGCAATCTGGGTGGTGAGGAGGGCATGCTCGTGGATTCGCTGAGCTCCGCTTGAAAGCTCCATCCTCGGGTGCATCAGATCAAATGCCTTACAGACGGTGGGATTATCCTCATAAGGCATGGCATAATAGGGTTTGATATCTGTTGGCCAGTCGGTAATGAAGTAATGTTCTCCCATCTCTTCTCCAATTGCCCTTTCGGCAGCAGTTGAGAGATCATCCCCATACCTGATTTCCTCGCCAATGGAGAGTGCGGCAATATCAATCGCTTCAGCATAGGATATGCGGGGGAAAGGAGTTTTTGGAATTGTTAATTCTTTTCCGAGTGCTTCCAGTTCCGGCTCACAGGATGTTAGGACTGCGGTATAGGCCCGGACAATAACCCGCTCCAGAAGATCCATCACGTCCTGGTGGTCTGCAAAGGAGACTTCCACATCGATGGATGTCGCCTCATTGAGATGGCGGGTTGTATTGTGCTCCTCGGCCCGGAATATCGGGGCTATCTCAAAGACTTTTTCAAACCCTGCCGCCATCATCATCTGTTTGTAGAGCTGGGGACTCTGGTTTAAAAATGCCTCTTTCTCAAAGTATGCAAGCGGAAAGAGTTCTGTTCCTCCTTCTGTTGCTGCTGCGACAATCTTTGAAGTAGTGATGTTCGTGAATCCTTCTTCATAGAAGAAATTGTTGATTGCGTGAGTGACCGTGCTCCTGATCTGAAAAATAGCAGCAACACGGGGACGCCGTGCGTCAAGGTAGCGGTTATCGAGACGTGTATCGATCTCTGAGGGGACTTTCTCTGACACATCCAGTGGCAGCGGACTCTCTGCGCGTGAAATGATCTCAAAAGCTTCAGGAATAAGTTCGCGACCGCCCGGTGCTTTTTCTGTTGCTTTAACGGTGCCGGTTACCCGGACAACTGATTCACGTGATGTCTCTTTTGCTGCGGCAAGAACTGCTTCTGATGCCTTCTTTTTCACAATGGTGACCTGAAGAAATCCGGTTCTGTCACGAAGGATATAGAATGCAAGTCCTCCGAGGTCACGCACTTCATTAATCCATCCGATAACAACTGCTCGCTCTGTTTCCGGTGTTACATCCTTTATTGGTATTCTCATGGATAAATCTGGTATAGTATTTGCGCTTAAAGGGTATGTCATTTATCTCTCTCCGTGTGTTTGGGTAGCATTCCGAAATACAAAGATTAATCTGCCCTCTATGAAAGAATTTCATGGATAAAGAGATGTTTTCCACAATTCTTGTTGCAACGGACGGTTCTCACGAATCATTAGCAGCAGTACGTGCTGCAGCAAAAGAGGCAATGCTGCATCATGCGGTGCTGCATGTGGTATGCGCCGCAAACCCGGGTGCATCGAAGTCAATGCTTGTAAGCCCACATGCGAATGCTCTTTTCGTGAATTATGAGCAGATCAACGAATTTTTGACTGAAGAAGCAAAAAAGGCGCTTGAATATGCTGAAGAAGAGGCCGCGAGTCTAGGTGTGACCGTGATCCCCCACCTGGTATTTGGCGATCCAAGAGAAGAGATTCTCCGTTGCGCAGAACAGATCAGTGCAGATTGTATTATTGTGGGTTCCACCGGAAAGACGGGTCTGAAAGCGCTATTGCTGGGCAGCGTCAGTTCTGCCGTTGTGACGCATGCCCGCACCAATACGATGATAATACGAGAAAAGAGAAAGGAATAACCAAAAATGGGTTTATTCAGGCGGTCTGGGCCCACACTTGAGCAATGCGTCGAAAGACGCGAGTATATGTCTATTGTTCGGTTTTATCTGAATGGAGCGGGTGACGATGCCGCAGGGGCTGTGGCTGCTTTGTTGTTCCTGGGTGAGAATGATCCGCAGCCGGTAGCTGATGTACTGCGCCGTCTAAATGATCGCGAAATGATGGATATGACGCGGGGCATTGTCCAGTCCGGGGGATCAGACCATCCCGCTGTTCTTGCACTGGCCAGATATGCAGGAGATAAAGTGGGCCGTTCCCTTGGTCGTGCTGTCATGCGTTGTGGAGAGGATGCATTTGATGCTCTGGTGAATCGTCTGGATGACGAGGATCAGGCGGTACGGCTAGGGGCACTTTGTCTGCTGGGGTGTATCGGTACATCCGGAATTCCTGTCTTAAAAAAGGTGATATACCATGGAGAAGGGGCAGAACAGCGGACAGCCGCCAGGTGCCTGCGCCGTCTTGCATGGGTTCCGGAAAAACCTGAAGACAAACCAATGTTTTTCTTTTTGTGCGATGAGTGGGATGAGCTTATCAGACTAAAGGAGCATGCACTGCCTTTGCTGCTGTCTTTGGTGAAGACGGATGATCCTGCACTCAGACGGCAGGTGATTCAGGCGATGGGGGAGATTGGTGATAGTAGGGTGGTGCCTGTTGTGCTGCCGTATCTGGATGATGATGATCCGAATGTCCGTATCACAGCACTCACAGCACTGGTTGGTTACGATACTGCTGAGGTCGAGCGGTGTCTTGTAGATGCCCTGAACCATACCGATTCACAGATTCGTATTGATGCGGCCCATGCACTGAAACGAAAAGGATGGCGTCCACAGCAGCATGGAGATCAAATCCGGTACACTATTGCAGGCGGAAACTGGGATACCGTGAAGGGGTTAGGTGGTCAGGTCATCCCTGATCTCATCCGTATTGTACGTGACGGAGATAATGAATGGGTGGGGGCAGTACATGCCCTGACAGAAATGGGTCCTGCTGGCGCCCGGGAACTGGAGGCGATTCTGCAGTCGCTTTCCCCTTCAAGGCAAAAGGAAATAATCAGTATATTCAAAAAATCTGAAGAAAAAAATCGTTTCAAAAGGGAAAACATTCAGAAATTTTATCACGCAGAAGGGGAAGAACAGCGGACAGCCGCCAGATGTCTGCATGGTCTTGGATGGGTTCCGGAAAAGCCTGAAGACAAACCGTTGTTTTTCTTTTTGTGCGATAAGTGGGATGACCTTGTCCACCTTAAAGACCGTGCACTCCCTCTGCTCTTCTCCCAGGTGAAATCGGATGGTCCTGCTATCAGACGGCAGGTGATACAGGCGATGGGAACGATTGCAGATAAAAGGGTGGTGCCTGTTGTGCTGCCGTATCTGGATGATCGTGATCCAAACGTCCGTATCGCAGCACTCACTGCACTGGTTGGTTATGATACTGCTGAGGTAGAAGAATGTCTTGTGCGTGCCCTGAACCATACTGATTCACAGATTCGTATTGATGCGGCACATGCACTGAAACGAAAAGGCTGGAGTCCACGGCAGCATGGAGATCTGATCCGATACACTATTTCAGGCGGAAACTGGGATGCCATCATCCAGTTCGGTGATCCGGTCATCCCGGTCCTTATCGATCTTGTGCGTAGCAAAGATAACGAATGGCCTGGTGCCGTGCATGCTCTGGCAGAGATGGGTCCAGCTGCTGCAAAGGAATTGGAGACGATTCTTCCGTCGCTCTCTCCGTCATGGCAAAAGGAAATAATCAATATATTCAAAAAATCTGAAGAAAGACGTCGTCTGATAAGAGACAACATTCAGAAATTGTATCATTCTGATGGGGATGAACAGCAGACCGCCGCCAGATGTCTGCAGGGTCTTGGATGGGTTCCGGAAAAACCTGAAGATAAAGCGATGTTTTTCTTTTTGTGCGATAAGTGGGATGAGCTTATCGGGTTAAAGGAACATGCACTGCCTCTGCTCCTGTCTGAGGTGAAATCGGACGATCCTGCTCTCCGGCGACAGGTGATACAGGCGATGGGAACGATTGATGATAAAAGGGTGGTGCCCGTTGTGCTGCCGTATCTGGATGATCGTGATCCAAACGTCCGTATCGCAGCACTCACGGCACTGGTTGGCTATGACGCACCTGAGACGGAACGGTGTTTGGTGCGTGCCCTGAACCATGGAGATTCACAGATTCGTATTGATGCGGCGCATGCACTGAAACGAAGAGGCTGGATTCCCCGGACACAGGACGAACTGATTCAATATACCATCGCCAGTGGAAACTGGGGTGCTGTGATTCGGCTTGGTCATCCGGTCATCCCGGATCTCATCCGGATTGTGCGTTCGAAAGATAATGAATGGATGGGCGCAGTGTATGCCCTGGCAGGGCTGGGCTCTGCAGCGACACAGGCATTGGAAGAGGTCCTGCCGTCACTTCCGGAAACACGACAGAAAGATGTTATCCGTGTCTTTAGGAAATCAGTAGAAAAACAGCGCATCAAACGCGAAAATCTCCAAAAAGAGCGGGAAAGAAAAGAGCTTGAGGAAAGGGAGAAGGAAATTTTTGAAGCGAATAAGCCCAAAGCCCCTACAGATGCCGATATACAGGAAGCCCAGAGACGCGTTATTCAAGGGTTTGCGTGGTTGAGGCTGCAGAAGGTTTCAACTGAGCGGATTCATGCAGTCATCAGTGAAGGAGTTAATGCTCAAAAACTCTCCTTTGAAATGGCGATTGCAGGCCTTTCATCCAGGGACGAAGCTATCCGGGCTACGGCAGTCGATGTGCTCTCTATGACAGGAGAACGTGGCCATCCATATGTGCTAAAGGCTGCCTACGATAAAAGTCAGATCGTGCGGGCAGCGGTTGCGGATGCTCTTGGATTTATTGCCCAGCCAGCGATGCTGAAGGTGCTTTCCCATCTTTCGAAGGATCCAGCGGTTGATGTGCGTCTCGCGGTAGTCAGGGCTCTTCAGACAATGGACAACGAGCGTGCGTTCCCCTACATCATCAATTTCTTCTCAGATGAGGATGCAGGTGTCCGGGATGCTGCGACACATGCCGCGGCAACCTATGGACAGTTTGGCCTTCCTATTCTTCTTCGGTCACTACAAATGGGGAATCCGGAGATACGTATTGCCGCGGCAGAAGCATTGGGAGAGATCTGCGATGTCCGTTCCCTGCCATTCCTTTTGCCTCATCTTGAAGAGACGGATTCACGGGTAAGGGATGCCATACGGGCAGCCATTGTCCAGCATGATTACCGGGCCATTGAGCCGCTGCAGGATTTCATTGAACAGGCTGTTGGTGAAGCAAAGCATGTTGCCCTCTTGGCGTTGTATGAGATAAATCCGGATCTTGCAGGGAAAGCCGGTGCAGAAAACTGCATTTTGGATGAGACGTACGGTGCAGCTGAAAGTATCGGTAATATCACTGATTTTCTTGCCAGTTCCACGTTTTCCCGAAAGAAACCGGGTGTATCTAACAGAGGTGAAACAGAAGTGGCAGGTGCGGAATTTTTATCCGGGGGTGAGTCAGCTGGTGTTTTGTCCGAAGCGTGGTCTGAAAGACAGAATGTCTGTGTTGATTCCCGCACCTGTCAGGAGTTCGTTATCCGCATTGACAACGGGGAGGCGTCACTCTCCGCCACTCTTCTTTCTGTTCTCGATGACGATAAGAGCAGCCTGAAGTCTGTCCTGTTGTCTGCCATGCGGGGGAGTGACGTGGAGTTTGCGATGCATGCTGCCACGCTCCTCTCAAAGATCGGCTGGTCACCTGCCGGTGAAGAGGAAGAAATACTCTTTCTGCTTGCAAGCGGAAGGTCAGCAGACCTGGAGAAGGGTAGAGAAACTACTGCACGCATTCTTTCTGAAATGACAAACATGATGCCCTCTTCCGTTCAGAATACAATTGTGGATGTTCTTTCCGGTATCGGCGGCAGAAAGGGGATTATCGGTCTGGCTCAGATTGTTTCTGGCGATTCTGATGCGATTTCAGATTTGGCTGTGGAAAAGCTCATGGAGATGGGAGCAGATGCGGTGCCTTTCATTCGTGAAGTGGCAGTGTCACAGGAGGGTGCAAAGAAGCTGCGCCTTCTGAAAATCATTGAGGCCCTTAACGGCGAAAAATAAGATGAGTGTAAAAAAAGTGCATGAATGGAGATCACCCGGCCGGATAGCATGTACAGGTTTGCTTTTGATTGCGCTCTCTTTTCTTACGCTGCCTGTTGGTGCTTTTACGGTTACTTCCGGGCCATTCCTTGTACCGGATGGTGGGTCATACGTCATCGGAGAGGCGGTGACTGCTGATATTGAGGTAATGTATGACGTTTCGTCGATGAATGAGTATATTTCAGTTTATACAGATCTGGGGTCTGTCTCGTGGAATGCAGTTATTGTCGTTGATGGCCGTGAAATGCCCATTGGTACCCGGGGCGGCCGATATCTGACGGTGACGGGTTTTGAACTCTATAATCCGGGGGCATCGGTGACGAAACTGCAGATTCACCTTGCAGGGGTTGTGCCTGAATATCTTTCAGGAACCGGTGAAGCAGAAGTACTCCATCTTGCACACATGGCTGGTGACGCTACAACAATGCTTGATTCGGTAAATGTGAAGTTTTCTCTCATTGACGTGGCGATGGTGAATGCATTGCGGACAGAAACGGAGACTGATTTAATCCTGTTCGAAGAACGGATCAATAATGCATACCATGCAGGAAGTGATACATCTGCAGCAGATAAGGCGGCGGCTGACATTCGTGATCTGATTGAGGCATCCCGCCAGATGAATCTGCAGAATGCTTATGATGCTCTTTCTGAAGCACAATGTCTCCTCAGCAGTGAAATGACGACACTGTCAGACTCTGTGACACAGGATTACTTTCAGGACGCAGAGGCAATGATCTCAGCGATTGAGCCGGCGATAGCAGACTATCGGAATGCCGGGGGCGCTGATGAACAGGGAGTCCTCCTTGTTCTTTCTTACCGGGACAATGCTGAAATGCTTCTGGTTCTTGCCCGTGACTGTGATACTGCCGGAGACGATTTCGGTGCACAGCAGTATGCAGAGGATGCGTTCCTGAAAGCCGGTGATGCAATGGCATATCTTGCGGGCATGTATACCAAAGCGGGGCTGACCATCGGCATCGAAGGTTCCACTCCCGGTGCAAGGGCCCCCTCCCCCTCTCCGGAGTCGCCTGCTACGACTCCTGGCCACGTGATATCCCAGTCTAGCGTGATGGATTCGGGAGGGTATGAAAAAGCGGGTGAAATTGACATCGAAGGGACACTATCATTTATTCAGGTTATCCTTGATGGTATAGGGAATATGGCTGATTTTGTCATGAATGCCATGGACGCATTCTCTGCAATGGTGAATTGAGACGTGAAAAGTGGGACGTGAAAAGTGAGACGTGAAAAGTGGGACGTGAAAAGTGAGACGTGAAAAGTGAGACGTGAAAAGTGAGACGTGAAAAGTG
>CAZFXY010000009.1:0-5985 GCA_964523185.1 uncultured Methanoculleus sp. | reverse complement strand
GTGAAAAGTGAGACGTGAAAAGTGAGACGTGAAAAGTGAGACGTGAAAAGTGAGACGTGAAAAGTGAGAAGGCCCGGTATTTATTGACGGTTCTTTTTTTTCAACCCTTCTGCAAGAGCCATCAGATCCCATGCCAGCGATTCACGCCTGACGCGTGAATCCATCCGGGTGTCAACGCGGAGGGCATTATCGAACGGCAGGGGGTCACGGGTATCCATCAGATACAGATCGGTGAACGGGTCATACATCGGACATTCGGCTCCTTTTTCCGGAGCATAGGTTTTTTTAGCAGGTGTCATACTTCGTTCACGGGTAAACGGAACAAATGATATCACCGGGACTTCCCTGAGTGCTTTTGGTATTCCTGTGCACATCAGTGCCGGTATGATGCCGGTGACCGGCCTCCCGGGACCGATGATCACAATGTCACTGTTCCGGATTGCGTCTACTGATTCCACGGATGCGTGCGGTGCTGTGCCTGATGGAGCATGGACTGCACATGCATGGGTGTCGTCACTATAGGTGACTCTGAACCGGGTGAGCGAAGTCCGGTCAAATGGGGTGGTGACCGACCACCCGCCGATGTCATCATTGGCCGGGAGAATCTGTGCCACGATACCATAGGCGCGGCTGATGGCGGTTGTTGCATCTGTAAGACGTTCTTTTTTCAGTCTCTGTGCCCGGGAGATGTGCAGGGCCCGCTCCTGATCTCCCACGGCCTGTGATTCTTCGGTGCCGAGCCGCCTGAGGGCACGGTGTGTGGTACAGGTATCGCCCCGGATGCCATGCCAGGTTCTGGTGTTGAGGACGCCTGCAAAGAGAAATATCAGGGTGTCAAGATCGGGAACGGAGCACCCGCAGAATGATTCTTCTGCATACGCCGGTGTTGTGATGACCGTAATTTCTGCATCATCCATAAATGAACGAAACCCTGCAATGAGGCGGGCTGATGCACTCCCGCCTGAGATGAAGGTGATCATGCCTTTTCCGTGCCCTCTCCTGTATCGGGTGACGACAGATCTCTCAGGAGAACGTATCTCTCATCGAAATCACCGACGACGTAGAGTGAATAGACGCGCAGAAACGTCATGAATGGTACACTTGCCATCAGACCGCAGAAAACAACGATGGCACAATACCCTGCAAAAAGAAGGGCCATAAGCAGAACTGAGATGTTTTGTGGTCCGCCTGCTGCAATAAGGATTCCCATCAGAGGGATACCTGCCCCTATTCCCACCAGCAGCAGCACAAAGGAGAGGATGATACTGACACAGACGGAGAGGATTAGTTTCATGACGGTATACAATGCTGCCTCTGTTTTTTCTGCATGGAACAGTTGCAGGCATCGCCGCCACCCTGCAATAACGCCGCATCGGTCGACGCTCATAATGGGGACTACAAAAT
This sequence comes from uncultured Methanoculleus sp., assembly GCA_964523185.1. Lineage (GTDB taxonomy): Archaea > Halobacteriota > Methanomicrobia > Methanomicrobiales > Methanomicrobiaceae > Methanogenium. The sequence goes on along the minus strand of CAZFXY010000009.1, from coordinate 4,581 downwards.
CCGTTGTCAGCATCAGGATGATGAGATAAGGTATCAAAAGGATGCACATCAGTATAACCAATATCAGCATTCTTCCTGCGATTGCCGCATCATTGCAGGCAATTCCGATGAGAGGAGCAAACAAAAAATATGCGAAAGCCAGGCAGATGCCAAAGAAAATGAAAGTGAGGAAAAACAGGAAGGCGAAGTAGCGGGTGCCCGGCCAGGTACTCTCACGGAAGTATGGCCGTATATGAATATTCTCCGTTCCCAGTGCCCTGATGAGGATGAACTGGAATATTCCATTCAAAAGAAAATAGATAAGGAAGATGCAGATCAGAACGCCTGCGATAAAAAGCATTGCTGAGGTGAAGGCATCCATACTCTGCGGGATCAAAGAACGGATAAACTCCCCATCTCTGAGGTCACTGGGTGAGAAGGCGCCGGTTGAGAATTGCAATCCTCCTGCCACGCCTCCGGCAAAGAACGCAATGATTGCCAGACGAATCCAGATCCCGATATCAAATGGGAAAAGGATGGACTTTGTCAGTGCAACTGCACGGTCTATTTCACGAAATGCATAGTGATCCGGTTTCATGAATTCCTGAGGTCTTTTTGTGTGTCAATGATCTGCTGAATGTGTTCTGCAAGTGTCTCTGCGGCTTCTTTGTCAGTCATGAGAGTATCCAGACGGACGACTCCTTTTATCGGTTTTGGGTCGCGGATGTCCTGAATAAAAACATCGGTGAATTCCCGGTAGAGATCATAGGTTGCCTGACCGTTTGGTGCCATACCCCATGCCATCATTAATTCTGCAGCAGGCCCGCTGACCGGTACGTCACCAACAAACGGACTAATTACTATCACAAACTGATCGTTGAGTGCTTCTTTCACTCCTTTGCATTCAAGAATCGGTGATATGCTGGTGATGGGGTTTGATGGTCCAATAACAACTGCATCAGCATCACTGATTGCCTGTAAGACCTGTTCTGTTGCTACGGGTATTTCAGTGCATCTCCGGATAATAGCATCGATCTCAACTGCCCCCCTGTGCCCGACCCAGTATTCCTGGAAGTGCATTTCTGTACCGTCGCTCTGGATGCAGGTGGTTACCTCCGTGTCGCACATGGGAAGAATGGTCGCATCGCACCGGAGACGGGATGAGAGGTTCCGTGTCGCCTGGGTAAGCGTCATTCCTGAACGGAGCATCTCTGCCCGTACGATGTTGATTGCACGGTCCTTGTCTCCGAGGGTAACCGGTTCAGGGTATCCGATCTTTTTCAGAAAATCACTGGTGATAGTGGTGTCACCTTCGATGCCCCACCATCTGTTGGTATCAAGGAGTCCTGCAAAGAGATACATCACGGTGTCAAGGTCTGGTGAGAGGTGACTGCCGGAGAACCACATGTCCTCTGCGGTGTTTACAATGACTGCCATCTCATGGTCTGCAATGAGCGCCCGGTATCCCCGCATCAATTTAGGGGTGCCGGTTCCGCCGGAGAGGAAAGTTATCATATAACACAATAGTTTTATCACCCAATATATGTTGATTCTTAAAGGAAGGCAGAGATGAAGACCATAAAAGACCCTGTACATGGCCATGTCCGTGTATCCGACGACCTCCTCCCCCTTCTGGATGCTCCCCACGTGCAGCGACTCCGGTATATCCGCCAACTCGGCTTTTCTCATCTGGTATACCCCGGTGCAAACCATTCGCGGTTTGAACACTCTGTCGGGACAATGCATCTGGCTGGCGCTATGGCCCGCGAACTTGAATTTGACGTTGGAGAATGTCTTCTCACAGAGGCTGCCGGTCTTCTTCATGATATTGGGCACGGGCCGTTTTCCCATGCAACAGAACCGTTACTGGTCGAATTTTGTGGAAGGGGACACGATGTTATCACTCCTCTACTGACAGAAGACCTGGCCCCCGTTCTTTCCGGGGCAGGAGTTGATCCGGAAGAGGTTGCGGCGATGGTGAATGGTACCCACCGGTATGCAGGCATTATCCATGGTGACCTTGATGTTGACCGGATGGATTATCTGATGCGCGACGCGCATTACACGGGTGTGCCGTATGGTACGGTGGATCCTGAACGGCTGATTCACAGCAGTGCGTTCAGTGATGAATCCGGTTTGTATCTTCGGGAGAATGGGATTAACTCCGCAGAATCTCTGCTTCTTGCCCGAACACTCATGCGCCCCTCGGTCTATTTTCATCATGTGTCGCGGATTGCAGAATCGATGATACTTTTAGCAAGTCTGGCACATGCCACCGCGATGGAGGGAAATGCATACCATGAACTGGTCCGGATGAATGATTTCGCATTTATTGCCGCCCTTCTCTCCTCGCCATCTGAGACGGCGGTCTGTCTGACACAGCGCCTGTTTGATCGCCGTCTCTATAAACGCGCCCTTTACGTAGGTCAGGATCAGGTGAATGCAGAGGAATACCGGCAGGGAATAACGATCATCCGGTCACGGGAGATTGCAGAAAAGATTGCTGATGCGGCAGGGGTTGCTGCGACGTCTGTTCTTGTGGACATCCCTGCATTCCCCTCAGAGATGCGAATGGGGGTGCTGGTCAGAAACCATTATGACCTGACCTCTCTTGAAGAGCTCTCCCCTCTTTTGACTGCCCTGAATAAAACGCGGAGAAGCCAGTGGCGTCTGGGAATATATACGATACCCGGTCAGCAGAATGCCGTTGCGGATGCAGCAGGCAGGGTATTATCGATCAAAAAGCCAACTAAACAGGACAGACTAATTCTCTAGAGACAGGCCGGTACAGATATGAAGAAACGATTTGTTGTGGCAGTGACCGGTGCAAGTGGTATGATATATGCACGGCGGCTTCTGGAAGTGCTCCAGGCCGACGCCGAAGTGCATCTCATCATATCGGATATTGCACAGCGCATTGCAGAATATGAAGGGGTGGATTTCTCCGGGTTTGATGTGGTCTATGCAGATAATGACAATATGTTCACCGATCTTGCAAGCGGTTCATTCCGTTATGACGGCATGGTCATTATACCGTGTAGTATGAAGACGCTTGCTGCAATTGCTTCAGGATTTTCTGATAATCTGATTACACGAACAGCAGATGTCTGCCTGAAAGAGAGGAGGAAGTGTATTCTGATGCCCCGTGAGATGCCCCTCTCCCGGATTCATCTAAAGAATATGCTTTCCCTTGATGAAGCCGGGGCCACCATCATGGTCATCAGCCCGGCATTTTACACACGGCCACAGTCAATTGCGGATCTTGTCGATATGGTGGTGGCCCGTGTCCTCGATCATATGGATGTTGACCACACCCTCAGTACACGATGGAAAGGTGAAAAAAAGTAATGCGAACATTTATTGAAAAAATGCGGGAGGAAGGGCGCGTCATTGATATTGAAGGCCCCTGCTCTACCGTTTTAGAAGCCCCAAAATTGGCCAGTGAGACCGATGATCTCCTCTTCTTCCATAAGTTGGACGGGGACCGGGAGGGTGTCATGAACGTAACTGCTTCGCGTGCATCTCTCTCCTGTGCTCTCCGTATTCCCGAACATGATATTGTGCCCCGCCTGGCAGCGATGGGGCAGAATGGTACGATTACTGAAGGGGCACGCCTGAATATGGACAGGCCTGATCTTTATCGTATTCCGGTGATGCAACATTTCCCCCTTGATGCAGGAAGATATCTGACATCAGCGATTGTCTTTTCAGAATACGGTGGTATTGAAAATGCATCCATTCACCGGATGCAGGTCTTAGATGAGAAACGGCTCGCGGCACGGTTGGTCGAAGGAAGGCATACGCACTCCCTTCTCCAGGATGCCCTGGCAAATAATGATCGCCTGCCGGTTGGCATAACAATCGGTACCCATCCGGTGGTGACGTTTGCCTCCTGCACCCGTGTTCCGCAGGGAAAGGAGATGCAGTATGCTGCTGAGTTGTTTAACGGTGAAATTGAGTTAAACACCTGTTCGCATGGTGTGCGCGTCCCGGATGCGGAGATTGTGCTGGAAGGATATATTGGGAGTGAAACCGCGGCGGAAGGGCCTTTTGTGGATATCACCGGTACGTATGATCCGGTTCGGCAAAGCCCGGTGATTGAGATTACCGGGATGTACATGAAGCCTGGTGCAATCTATCATGGGATTCTGCCTGCCGGCAATGAGCATAAAATTCTGATGGGCATGCCCTATGAACCAAAGATCTTCCAGGCGGTTGCAGGTGTGACGCGGGTGAAAAACGTGGTGCTTACGACCGGGGGATGCGGCTACCTGCATGGCATCGTCCAGATAAAAAAGAGCACACAGGGCGATGCGAAAAATGCCATCATGGCGGCTTTTGCTGCTCATACTTCTCTGAAACATGTGGTGGTGGTTGATGAGGATATCAATCCGTTCCGGATGGAGGACGTGGAGTATGCCATTGCGACCCGTGTGCGTGCAGACCGCGATGTGATGATCATTGAAGGAGTCCGCGGTTCCTCGCTGGATCCCTGCCGTATCGGCGATGGGACCAATGTAAAGATGGGGATTGATGCAACAATGGTCATGGGAGAAGAAGAGAAGTTTATCCGGGCAGAATGGGACTGATATACCATGTACC
>CAZFXY010000008.1:0-21726 GCA_964523185.1 uncultured Methanoculleus sp. | reverse complement strand
ATCGCTTACATCCCCTTGGCTAAAGACCAAGGGGTTTTACGCTTAATTTATAAAGACCGATGATTGCAAAGGCATCCTGAACTACTCAGAAGACCAGGAAATCAGCGGCAAACCCCGGATAACGAGAACGACCGGATACACCTGTGCTGTGCCGAGGACTCCGGGAACAGATCTGCGAAATCCATACAGAACAGATGAGTCTTTATCGGGCGCGTGATGGCACCGACCGATGGCGGGGAGGCATGCGGATCCTCTGTTTCCGGGTGGCGTCTTTCAGCCTCTTTGCATCGGCCACCAGTGCCGTGGGAGGGAGGGTCACGAGAATATTCCCCTGTTTTCATCGTATATATCCCTGACATCTGTCCGGAACAGGGAATGAGCCCACATCTTTGCATGCCGAATACCACCCGGTTATCGTCCTCGCCATGGTTCCCGCAGGGTTGCAGGACAGCAATCACGAAGCGGGCAGGCGCCGCAATCCCGCGGATGGGTGGGGCACCCCGTTACCGCTGCATAGGCGGCCGTGAGTGCTGCGGCTTCATCTCCCCCATATGCGTTTCTCAGCCGGGCCGCCTCGGTGACCACCTCGTCCGGGACTGTCTCCGGATAATACCCGCTCCACGCCACATCGGTGAGCCCCGCATCCCGACAAACTTCGCAGAGTTGTTCCATCTTTTCACGGGACGGGCCCGGGTGGTAGTAGAGGACATTATTGGGCCGAAACCCAATGAGGCGGTAGGGCACGGTCTCGTCCAGCGATGCAATGAATTCTGCGATGGCCGCGACCTCCCCGTCTGTCATACCGGGAATGACCACTGTTCGCATGACCCGGATCTGTTCACGCCCCTTTCGCACCAGGTATGCGGCATTCCGGAGCACCGGCGCGACGGGGGCACCGGTGAGGGCACGGTGAACATTGTCGGAGAAGGCCTTGATTTCAAGAGTGATGACATCACAGATACGGACAATCTCTGCCATTGCATCCTCGGTTGCAAACCCGCCCGTCGAGAGGCCAAGCCCGCATCCAAGCCCCTGCCGCTGGATTTCCTCGCCCACCTCACGGATATAGGGGAGATGGATGATGGGGTCACCTCCGGTGAAACTGATGGTGCGAATGGGAGGCCCCGCAAATGCCGCAATCCGTTCGTTTGCCTCTGCCACCAGTTGCAGTGGCGGCACGTAACCGACATAGTACCATCCGGGGTCAGGATACTGGGAGATACGGTATGCATTGCAGTGCAGGCAACGGTAGCAACACCCGGTGAGGGTCACAATATAACTTTGGAGTGAGGCGGAACACATCGTCGCCGCCACCTCCGCCCTGCCCACCCGGCAGACCCCCTGTTCTTCCTGCAGGCGGTCAACGCCGCACTGCCACTCACAGAGTCGGCACGCACGATATTCTCTCATATCCTTCAGTGGCATGCACAGCATCATGAACGTATGGGGGATGCAAAAAGGGGTGCTGGAAAGGGGCGGCGGAAGGCAATCGATCCAGGTCATTCGGGCACAATCAATTCTTTAGACCGTACATCGCGGTCAGTCACACATCACGGTCAGTCATACATCGCGGTCAGTCATACATCGCGGTCAGTCACACATCGCGGTCAGTCACACATCGCGGTCAGTCACACATCGCGGTCAGTCATACATCGCGGTCAGTCATACAGCCCGGTAGCGACACCATCGTCGTCATCATCCCAGTCGTCATCATCAGCCCGGTTATTCTGCTCAACGGGACAGTCTTTACCCGGAGGGCCATGCACGGCGCAGGCTGAAAAGACCCCCAGACTTCTGAGGTGTGCCTTTGCCAGGATAAACACGCAGATCAGAATGACAAACCAGAGGGTAGTAAAACCGGTGACAAAAAACACGATGAGACCAAAGACGAGTAAAAAAAGGTCTGTGATCGTGCAGTGCCGCAGGAACGTCGATGCCATGAATATCATTCTTTCTGACCCGGGCATGATAACAGTATGGGTGCCCACGGTTACCGTCCGTCTAACGGAAAGGGAATAACTCTCTTAGGATTTCATTTGCCAGAGACACAGAATCTTTGGATGAGCTCTGCCACTTTTTCTTCTGTTGTATCAGAACGTCTCAGGGGGATCGTGCCGCCGTTCTTTTCGATCATGTCGTCAAGAATCCGTGCGGCCCCGTAAAAGGTGAGCGGCGGCACATCACTGGCGCATCCATAACACTCCAAAATACTGAATATCTTGCATATATCCGGGACATCAAGATTATTCTCTTCCAGAAGACGGACATTTGAGAATACCACGCTCGGTGCAGCGTCAGCGACCACCGTTTTGTTTAAAAGAATGACACGGTTCGCCACCTCAGGCACCGCGTTGACATCGTGCATCGCAACGATGGTGGTGATGCCCTTCTCTTTGTTCAGGTCATTGATTAACCCGATAAAGACTGCACGGCTCCTCGGGTCAAGGTTTGCCGTCGGCTCATCAAAGACCAGAATCCGCGGTTCCATAGAAAGGACAGCCGCAAGAGCCGCACGCTTCTTCTGTCCGTAACTCATGTGATGCGGCACACGGTCTTCAAAACCCTCAAGTCCCACCGTTGAAAGAGCCTCTTTGACCCGCCGTTTTACTTCCTCTTCGGGGAGTCCCATATTGGTCGGGCCAAAAGCCACATCATCGAAGACCGTCGGCATGAAAAGCTGGTCATCTGGATCCTGAAACACAACACCGACATTGCAGATCCGTTTCTCTATCGGCATGGTTCCGATATCCTGTCCGAATACCAGCACATTCTCATCAAAACTTCGGATAGACCCGTTCAAATGCAAAAAGAGCGTCGTCTTCCCCGCACCGTTCTGCCCGATGACGGCTACCATCTCACCCTCATCAATAGCAAAAGATACGTTTTCAAGAGATACTGTGCCGTCCGCGTACTGGTGATTCAGATTGGTTATTTCAATTGCTTTATTCATAGATACCCCAGAGAAACAAGAGGAACGGCAACAGCGAGTGCGATTACCGCAGAACAGAAGATACCGTCTGTGACGGTGACCCGGAATGTTGCGAATGATATGGGTTTTCCTGTATACCCTTTTGCAATCATCGCCTGATAAACCCGTTCCGCCCGTTCATAACTCTTGATCAATAACATGCCGATTAAGTTCCCTATCATGCCCAGTCCATATCGGGAAAACGTGAATGTGAAGCCCTTTGCACGCATCGCACTCCAGATCCTAAGAAATTCGTCTACCATCACGTAGATGTAGCGATAGGTAAAGAGGAGCATCTGGATGATGATACTCGGCACCCGCATGAGGGCGAGCGCCTTGAGTGTCGTATCAAAGCGCTGGGTACCAAGCATGGTTACGACAAGCAGTATCGCCGTAACCGACCGGATGGTGACGAGCACACCAAACGTGATACCCTCCACAGAAGCAACCAATGGCCCCAGCGAAAAAACCGGTGTGCCGGTGTAGGTGAACGGCATCAGGATAAGGATGGGGATGACAAAGACGCAGATCACCTTCATGCGATTCAGAATAAACCGCACGGGGAGACGGGACGCCAAAAGCACCACTGCTCCCACCATGAAAAAAAAGAGCGCTCCTGATATCGTGCCGGCAAAGACGCCGGACACGATCAGGATACCAAATGAGATAATCTTGGTACGGGGTTCGATACGGTGGATGAACGAGTCCATCTCCGCATACCGGTCAATGTCAGGGTAACGCATTAGATTTCCATGCCATGACCGTTATTGGTGTTCATGCTTCTTTTCTCATCTTACGTGCCGTATAGATCATGGCAACACCGGCAAGACCTGTCAGGTACCCAAACCCTGCGATGATCCGTGCAAAAAGCGGAAGTTCCCCGTTTGAAGAACCGGTAGATACACCCCCCTCGAGGTCAAGATCCATCTTTGCCCGGTGTCCGGTCTGTTCCACTTTTACAGAGTACTGGGTCACCTTGTATTCCGGTTCAAAGGTAAAGAAACCCTGATCGTCGGTATCGCCTTCGACATAGACCTCGTTATTGCCGTCTTTGACCGTATAGACAGTCGTTTTTGCATTGGCCATGGGCATACCGCCCTCATACCATGCCTTAATCTGTATCTCATCATTCGCATTTCCCGTCAGAAACGCCCCAACAAATGCCTTGTGTGCCGAAACGGGTGTAATACACAGCATTATCAAAAGGACGGCAAGGACCACCAGGGTGATGATACGCATTGATTTCATTTTTTTCTCCCTCTACATTTCATCAGTCTTTTAGAGATCGTTTATCCTGCTCTCTCAGGGGAACCGGAAGCAATTCCGGTTTCACTCGTGCGATATACCCTATCACCACACCACCAACGACCGCCTCTGCAATCATAATCGGAATGTGAGCAACAGCAAGCAGGGCGGCCACAGAAACAAATTGTTCTCCGGATATCACGAGTACAGCGACCAGGCAGATTACCGTGAGGAAAACCGCAAGACCGCAGCAGAGCCCACCCAATACAGGGAGAGGGACCCGGCGTCGATAACCTGCCAAAAAGATAAAGTAACAGATTATCGCCGGTATACCAATGTTGAGGGTGTTGATCCCAATGACCGTAAGGCCGCCGTGCTGGAAGAGGAGCGCCTGCAGCGTCAGCCCGATAAACATCGCGACGTAACTGAGCGGACCCAGAATAATGCCAAGAAGCCCATTGAGTATCAGATGGGCACTGGACGGCGGAATGTCAATATGAATCAGCGATGCGACAAAGAACGCACTGGTCAGTACTGCGAGTTTGGGTATCTGTTTTGCGATATCTCCCTGTTTCCCAGCCCATCGCAGAGTTACCGCGAGGAGAATGATGGTGATAATCCAACCCGCTAGCACCACCGGCAGGGGCAGGACACCATCAGATATATGCATTTAATACCTCCGTAGCCGTTACTCTCTCCGTGCTGCATATACCACAGCACCAAAGACACCACATATGGCTGCAAGCACACCAAATCCCGGAGCAGGCATCGGCATCGATTCTGGGTTTGCTGGTGCTGGTGCATCAAGTGCGGCCTCAAGACCGTTCAGGTGCCCGGTAAGGCTGCCGGCTGTTTTCTTTGCTGCATGACCCGCATCATGAACCGCATCCGCATTATCCTTACGGGATTCCGGAGCTACATTAACCAGTTCATGAATATTCTTATGCTGACTTTCGAATTTTTCGACGTATTCTGCTACACTCGTCTGCATGTCAACAATAATAACCTTCATTGCGTCTTTGTTTGCACGAGGATCTGCTGCAAGGGTCTGGAGTTCTGCAGATTTCTTTTGCAGATCGGCAGCGATGTCCTCAAGTTCGTGGGACACGAGGTGAATCGTCTTTGCAAGATCACGGATATCCTGGTCTACCGTGTCGTCCTTTACAATCGCCTTGGTTTCGAGCAGGATTGATTCAGCAGAGGTGAAGAGGTCATCGCAATGCTCTGAAATCTCTGCAACTTCGGCCGTCACATCGGTAGCAGCAACGCCGGTATTCTGTGACGTGGACGATGAGGCAGCAGCGGGTGCATTGACAAGCATGTCCTTCAGCTCCGCGGTTTGGGTAATGATATGCTTAGCAGCATCGCCTGCAGCGTGGGCAGCATCGTGGGTTGCATCTGCATACGATTCGTGGCTCTCCGGTACATTGAAACAAAGGTCGTGGATATCCTCGTGTTTCGTTCCAAGTAATGCGACAAAATCATCGGAATATTTGTTGACCAAATCGATCTGCTGCTCTATAGCAGCATTATCCCCGGAACCGGATGCTACAAGGGTCTGGAGCTTTTGAACATGCCCAAGGATGTGATCTGCAACAGACTCAAGTTCATGAGAAAAGACATGAATGCCTTCGGCCAGTTCACAAAGTTCCTCAGGTAAACTCTCGTCATCAGCGATATATTCGGTCTGATCGTGTATCTCCCCGCAGAGAACAATAATTTCTTCGACGTTCTTTATCATATCAGCGGCGATGTCGCCTGCGCTCTCTTCATGGGCAGTTGCCGGCACACAGATCAATGCGGCAACAAGGAATACCAGAAGAATCTTTGAAACGAATGAGGTTGTTTTCATCATGGTTTATCACTACAATAGCATTGTAAAGAAAGTGTTTTTACTATAATTAAATAAAACTTGTTTTTTAATTCAATATATTTGTCTATAAAACAAAATATTTTTAATTACTGCTGCAGCTCATCCTCTTCAGCGCGGGCAAACCGTCGGATACCTCAATCACAGGTCGCCAACGAACACCACAAACAGAGGCGAAGAAGGGAGGGGGGGGTCATGGGCATCCCCGATACGAATGGATTCATCCGGATACCCCAGCCGTTCACAGACAGCAATCCTACAATCCTGCAGTTCCTCATGCAGCTGCATTGCCAGAGCTGCCACGTTAAACCCGGGGTCTGCAATGACAAAGGCAATCTTTCCTCTCTTTACTTCAAAAAATATATCTGCAACCGCCTGATCATGGTCTTTGGCATGGGCGTTTATGATGACCGTCTTCGTCATCGGGACATGCAGTTTTGCACAGGCATACTGATATGACGAAATACCGGAGATGATCTCTCCACCCAGATACCCGAGTCCGGCAAGCATGGGATCACCGGTCGAAAGAACAACCGCAGTCTCCGGCACACCCCGGAGAGCCCGGTAATCAGCGATCACATGAACCGCACAACTGCTCGGGATAAAGGCCATTGCACGTGCTATCGCCCGCTCAGAGCCATAGATGACGTCTGCATTCTGCACTGCCATGATGGCAGCCTCGGTGAGCATCCCCGGCCCGCAGCCGACACCCACGACCTTCACGCTGAATCCCCCTGTATTCTTCCCTCGCGGTCAATAATGACCACACGCATGCGGGGCATTGCGCGTTTATAATCTGCAAGATGCTGTTTCATAATCTCCGTCCAGCGGGGTGACATCGTCAGTTCTTCAACGGTTTCATATCCGGTGCCGTCCAGAATGTGAGGATTGATAAACTTCAGAATGAGCGCCGGAAGACCGCAGAGAACCGCATCTCCTTTTGCCGCCTCAATACCCCGTCCCATAAATTTGCCCACCAGAATTACCTCATGCTCAGGAAAATGCATCCGTGCATACCGCAGACCCACTCGCCCGGTTGTCAGCACCGGTGTCTTCACGGAACGGATTCTCTCAAATACATCCTCTGAGAGGTGGTCATCCCATGGTTCAACAAGCCCTGTCGAACCCAGCACAGATATCCCGCCGAAAACTCCCACTTTTGGATTGAGAGTCTTTTTTCCCGTTTCTGCGCCATCCGGGATGGTAAGACAAACCGTCACCCCCTTTAGATGGAGTTCGTGGGCTGCTTCCTCAATCGCAGTGTGAATCGCTCTCATCGCAGGTGGGCTGATGGCAGCATCGCCGACCCGGTACCGGGGCGTGTTTCGCACAAACCGCCCAACGCCTTCTCCCACGAGAACGGCAATACCGGATGCCGCCTCCGTTGCCTTAGCACAGAAGAGCACGTCTGCCGTGACATCATGGGTATAATCTCCGGGATATTTTTTTGCAGAACCACACCCGTCCCTTCCCTCTGCCATGACCTCATATCTGAGACCGCAGGGAAGGGCGATAAAAACAGATGATACCGGTTCGTGGAGGGACAACACCGCTGCCTTGCATGCCGCAGCGGCGGTGGTTCCGGTGGTAAACCCCCGTTTCAGAATGGTCCCTTTGGAGGTGAGAACTGCACGGCCCTCTCTGACCTGTTCAAGGGCACCCTTGTCCGTACATGCCTGAACCCATGCATCGGGGTAAAGAAAACCGGTAACCGGATCGTGAATCTTCATTTTTTCATTGCTGACGTTTCTATATACATCGTGATGATCTCGTTAATGGATGCAACCGCAGGAGGTGTCCCACCGCGTGTGCCCACGTTTGAAACCGATGGGACGTTCTTTGTCCTGAGTATCTCTTTTGATTCCTTTGCGTTGACAAACCCTACCGGAGTGCCGATGACAAGTGCAGGCGTCACCTCTTCGTCGATCATGTTGCATACCGAAATCAGGGCCGACGGGGCATTGCCGATGACGACGATCGCATTCTCAAGCTGATCCCGTATTGCGACAAACCCCGCAGATGTTCGGGTAATCCCGGTATCCCACGAGATATCTGCTCCGAAATCCAGCACACAGAGCACCTCGGAGTGGTGCTCCTTTTTCCGGATGCCTGTCTGAACCATCCGGATATCGGTGATGATGGGTCGTTTTTCCGAGAGGGCACGAAGCCCTGCTTTTACCGGATTATGGGTGAAGGTCATGAGGTCTGCCATCACAAAATCCCCGACCGAAATGGCGCAGCGCTGGCGGATTCTGTCTTCCGGTGTTGCATTCCCGATTACCTGGCGAGCCAGACCCCGGCTCGTTGATGATATCTGGTAGCCCTCCGGGGTATCTGCACCCGGATCAATATACGTATTTTCGGTCATAACCCCTCGGTGTGATCATCTGTTGTTTTCCGCAGATGGTGCCCATGCGTGACTCCTCTCCGCCGATGATCACGATGGAACGCATATCGACAAAATGGTCATCGGCAAAAAGGGACTCCAGAGTAAAGAACCGGACTTCCTGTTCATCCCGGAATGCGTTTTTCACCACGACCACCGGCGTGTCTTTATCCCGGTATGTCCGTGCGATGGACAGGGCCTGTGCAAGATTATCCGGTCTCCCCCTGCTCTTTGGGTTGTATACGGCTACCGGCACCCCCATCTGAAACGCCAAATTCATCCGTTTTTCGATGATCTCCCACGGCGTGAGCAGGTCGGAGAGCGAGAGGGTGACATAATCACCGGAAAGCGGCGAACCGGCACGGGAGGCCGCGGCGGTGGCGGCCGTGACACCGGGTATGACCTCATATTCAATGCAGGAATTGTCCCGTTCAAGCACTTCCAGCACGATACTAGCCATCCCGTATACTCCCGGATCACCACCGCTGACCATGCACACAATCTTGTCATGCGCCAGTTTCACACATGCCCGTGCCCGTTCAACCTCTTTTCCCATGGAACTTTGGATGATCTCCTGGTTTTCCACCAGGCTCTCGATCTGGTGGAGATAGAAGTCATTTCCGATGATGATATCCGATGCCCGGATGGCATCTTTTGCTTTGCCGGTCAGTTGTTCCACGCGTCCGGGCCCGATGCCCACAATGAAGAGTTTTCCCCTGTTATCTGATGATGGCAACGGTCACTCCTCCATAAATCTGCTTTTTCATAATGATCTCTTTTCTCTTCGAGAGGGCTAAGGCCGCGGGTTCTGCAACCCCGGGAAGCCCCAGTTTGTCACTGGCCCGCGACGGGGACGGGGGATGCTCTGCCCGGATGAACGCATTATCCACACAGATCAGGGTGCCATTCAGTTCCCGGATAGCCTGAATAAGCCCGGTTTCGTCGCTTTTTATTTCAGCGGTGGCGTATGCAAGCACCTGATCGGGCGTGATGCCCGCATCCGTAAATGCGGATGAGAGGGCCTGGAGGATCTCCTCTTTCCCGGTTCCCTTCCGGCATCCGATCCCGACAATATACTCTCCGCTCTTGAGCAGCACTGATACACCCGGCGGAACGATGGCAATGGCCGGGGACTCAATCACGTGCACGGCGACGTCGCCATTGAGAATACCTGCATTGACCGCCCGTGTCGAGTCTTTGTTGATGATCTCAAGTCCCCGATCTGCCGCTATCGACTCCACCGAGGGCAGTCCCCGTGTCTCGGTCGCGGTGGTAATCACCGGGTGTATACCCTGCTGTTCCAGCCGCTTTGCCATTGCATTTCCTCCGTGATGCCCCCCCAGCACAGGAATGGCATACCGGAAGTCAGGACTCACCACGACGACACACGGGTCGGTCCATTTGTCGTGCACCAGGGGTGCAACCGCCCTGACGGCAATCCCTGTGGACATGACCGCGATGATGGTGGTATATCCTGAAAATGCCCTGCTGAATGCCTCTTTTGAGTATATGACAAAATCACCATCCATCCGGTTTGCCAGTTCCTGTGCTCTGGCAGCAGTATTTTCCAGGGATATAACGACAGTGTCTGTCATCCGTAGAGGCGGGAATGGGTGTAGGACGGCCCATCGGGATTCACCACATCACCGACGATGATGAGTGCGGTCTTTTCAATGCCGGCGGCCCGTGCTTTCTGTGCAATATCCGCGACCGTTCCGCGGACAATCGTCTCGTCCGGCCATGTCGCGTGATAGATAACAGCCGCAGGCGTCTGTGGGGGACACTGCATTTTTGCAACAATCTCCTCCAGATGTTGGGTGCCCAGAAATATCACCATCGTCTGTCCGAGTGCGGAGAGTTCAGCAATCTGATCCGTTTCAAGCGTCTTTCCCGCAGGGCGGGTGATGATGACCGATTCAGAGACCCCTTTCAGCGTATACTGAATACCAAGGGATGCAGCCGCACCAAAAAAAGATGAGACGCCCGGAACGCGTTCGACATCAATACCTGCGTTGTGTAAAATATCCACCTGTTCAATGATCGCACCGTAGAGTGCGGGATCTCCGGAATGGAGACGAACCACCGTTTTACCGGCGTTTGCCGCCTCAATCATGATATCTGTCATCTCTGCAAGCTTCATCCCCCAGCTATCGTATTTTTGAGCGGCAGGGCATGCATCAACGAGCTCCGGGTTTACCAGCGATCCTGCATAAATGAGCAGATCAGCCTGATCCAGCAATGCTTTTCCCTTTACCGTGATCAGACCCGGATCGCCGCATCCGGCCCCGACAATGTATATTGTTGGCATCTCTTTCTCACTTCCCGGCGTATAATATGCTGAAATACGCACTTTCTTCAGGGAGTTCGTCTGTCTGATATATCCTCTGGCCGTCCATATACATTTTCTCGGCCAGAATGAATCGGGTGTAGCCCAATTTCCTGAGCTCATCAGCGGCCTCTCTTGGCCGCCTCACCTTCATCCGAATCTGTGACGTTGTTTCAGCGCCATCGGTGATCTCAATTCCTCCCGAAATCGAGATTTCGGCAGCAGAAGCAAAGGCGGTGATGGAGCTCACACCGGGCACTGTGCGGTACTCGATGTCAGGATAATCTCTATCGATCACCTCACACAGTCTCCCAAAGGTGCCGTAGAAATTCGGGTCACCGAGAATACAGAAGACTGCAAGACCGTCTCGGGCAACCGGGGCGATGATGCGGGCATTCGTCTCGATACACTGGCGAATATATGCTTCATCTGCAGTCATCGGAAACGACAGAACAATTGGGTCTGTCCGATAGGGTGCAATGATATCCTTTGCCACGTTCCCGGGGACAAATACCTGATCAGCCTTTTTTATCAGGTTCACTGCCTTCACGGTCAACAGTTCCGGGTCTCCGGGACCAATACCAACAGCCACAAGCATCTACTGCCCCACCTCACCAACGATGATAAAAACGGGATTGATGGGTTTAAACATCAGATCGTCCACCAGTTCATGGGAACGTGAAACCTGTATATGGAGTGCTTCAACAAATATGTTGAGCTCTTTCATCTTTTTGATTGTCCGCGAAACCGTGTCCAGCAAAACAGCGTTCACCACAATTCTTCCCCGGACAATCCCCGATAGTTTTTCAAGCACCGTTTCTATGTCTCCTGAGCCACCGACAAAGGCACAATCCAGTTCGTCAATGTCATCAAGAACTTCAGCTGCCTCTCCATGAATCAGGGTGATATTCTCTCGTTTAACCGTTTCAATCTCCCGTTGTGCGTATGCAATTGCTTCTGCCCGCCTGTCGATGGCATATACGCGGCTGCATCGCTCAGACACCTGAAGAGAGATTTTCCCGGTGCCGCATCCGACGTCCGCCATACTATCCCCCTCATTAATCCTGAGTTTATAGAGGGATACTGCCATCACCTCGTCCTGCGTTGGCCCGCCTTTGAGTCCCATTAAATCATATAAGAGTTGCTTTAATTCAGATAAAACGTTCGTGTTCCCATTCAGTAGAATGGAAGGCGGCAAATGTTGATGGATAGCGAATGGGTTAAGAAAGATAATTACCACCCACAAAATCAGATTCATCGTAAAAACACTTTGAATTCTCCTGTCACAAACCGTAATGAAACGTTAATAAAGTTGATTTGTTATAAATCAAGTGATGCAGGACTTAACAATAATCCTCACAAGTGGCACCCTCATTGGGATTGCCATTCTTGCAATGAAATCAGGCCTCGGATGTGGTCTTTCAGGACTTAACAGAAAGGAAATTATTGGATTTGCCGCCGTATATGGCATAATTGCTTTTCTGGTAGGACTACTCGCAGCCATCATCTCTCCAAGAGTGACCAATGTAATATTAGGCGCGGGTTTTGCCATGCACCTAATCATTGCTGTCGGATTGCTTTATTTTGGAATAAAAACACGACAATCATGGCTCTCGGAAAAAAAAGACATCTCAAGAAGGACATTTCTCTGGGTGTCCGTTCCATGTCCGGCATGCATGACTGCTACCTTTCTTGCATGTATAGTCCTCACTGACACAACCGGTATGTCCGGCATCCTCGTCAGTGTCATTGTCTCCCTCATTCTTGCTGCAGGCATTGTGGTATCAGCTCTTGGGATATCATGGGCGTCGGACCGGGGCGGATGGAAAAATCCGTCACGTCTGGGAAGTGCGATGATCATGCTCGGCCTCTTCTACCTGCTCTGCCCACTTTTCATCCCGGCGTATATTGAAGCACAGCAGCTTCAGGGAAAGATTGACATCTCATCTCCGCCGGGTAGCTGGATTGGCCTCCTCATCCTCTGCATACCCATCTGTGTCGGATTCATGATCAGCAGGATGCAGCGTGTAGCGTCCAGAGGGGTGCAATAATGGAAGTTGCGTCATCCATTATGGAGATCCTGTTTCTTTTTTCTGAGTCACTGCTTTATCCGGCCATCCTGTTGTTAATTGCTCTTGTTATCTGGGGCCTTGTCATGATTGGCCAGGTCATATCAGAATATTCCGGAAGAATACGGGATATCGGTCAGATCCGGGATGCAGGCAAACGAGCCCACACAGAGATTATCGCAGAAAACGCTGCCGGTGCCAGAGAGGCCTTTGCCACCATTCCCCTGAATCCGATGGCGAGGAGGTTTGTCACGGATCTCAGTGCCTTCTTCGGAGACTCCCGCTTTTCGCTTGAAGCAGAAAAGCTGCTTCAGGACTATGAACTCATCATCGGAAAAGAGCTGCAGCACCTGAAGATCCTCACCCGGACTGCCCCGATGCTCGGTCTCATGGGAACACTCATTCCCCTTGGCCCTGCATTGATGGGGCTGTCCGCGGGAAATATCCAGGCTCTTGTTTCCAACCTGGTCGTGGCCTTCAGCACCACCGTACTCGGACTGCTGGTGGGCGGAATTGCCTATGCCATCATGCTGATCCGGCGTGGCTGGTACCATCAGGACTTCTCTGACATGGAGTATATTGTGGAGGGGCTTGAATGAAAAAGAGACAGAGACGGTATCTTGACACCGAAGAGGATGACGACCCTCTTGGAGGTATGGCCAACCTCTTCGACGTTGCCATGGTCTTTGCTGTTGCCCTCCTCGTTGCTCTGGTATTCTCGTTCAATATTCCCGAGATGCTTGACGATCAGTCCACCGTCACTTTAGTGAAGAGTCCTGGTGCACCCGACATGGAAATTATCGTCAAAGACAAAGACAAGATCACGGTCATGAATATGACAGACCAGGTCTCGGGCGGACAGGGCACCAAAATGGGTACTGCCTATCGTCTGGAGAACGGGCAGGCCATTTATGTGCCCGATAACGAAACACATCCATAACTTTTTTTGTATTAGGACTATCGCTTCAGCCCGGAATGGTGATTTCTGTCAGCTGTGGATTGATCAATTTAAATT
The DNA here is from genome assembly GCA_964523185.1 of uncultured Methanoculleus sp. GTDB lineage: Archaea > Halobacteriota > Methanomicrobia > Methanomicrobiales > Methanomicrobiaceae > Methanogenium. Next base: position 7,847 of record CAZFXY010000008.1, on the reverse strand, counting down.
ACTTTAAAACAAATAATGTGTTGCAGTCCGGCAGGTAGTCTATACACCCCGGATTTTGAGGCATAACCATGAAAAGAAATGAACTACCCCGATGGGAGTGGCTGTGTGCCATGTTGCTCATTGTTTTTCTGATTGCTGCACCTGCAGCAGGGGAGAACCTGAACGAATCGGGAATGAACGTGACGGCATTACATGAAACAGTACCGGAAGATAATCCGGGGAACGTCACTGCAGAAGAAACACCGGAGACCACACCAACCGTTACTCCGGAAACCATACCGGAAATATCACCTACACCAGAAGTGACCGTGGCAGAACGTCACAGACTGGCAATCGTTGCAGGAGAGGCCTGCAATATAACCGGACTGAAAGAAGCTGTTCCGGATTCGCCACTGACGGTAACCCTTCTGAATGAGACCGAAGCGCTCATATACAATTTTTCTTTAGATGATCTCATCTTTGCCGCATCTGTGGACGCAGCAACTGCAGAGCAGATCCATACGACGATGAACCAGGGCGTGCCGGTCGTGGTATATGATCTTCGTGGCAGTGTGGATATCGGAGCACCGGCAGATGCGATTATCGAAGCATACTGGACAAATGGCGGAACAGAGAACGCCCGCAATATGCTTGTCTACATGGATAATCTCTACTTTGAGAACTCCACACCGGTAGACCCTCCCGTCATCACAGAATGCCCGACCGCACACATCGTTACCATTGTCACTGATGATTTGGAAAGACAGAGTTCCATTGTAAATGCAACCGGCCTGACGAATCTGACTATCACGCTCTGCAACGAGACAGCATCAGAAGATCATGATTTCAGCGCGGATGAACTGGTCTTTGTTGCATCTGTTAATAACGAGACCCTCATACAAATCGATTCGGCTGTCACTGAAGGCATCCCCCTTGTGGTGTATAACAGACCAGTTAATTCCACCGTTGGAACTCCCGCAGACGAGATGGTGATTCAGTTGTGGGACGAAGGCGGCGATGAAAACATCCTGGAACTGCTCCGATATCTGGAGGAACTCTATTTCAACACTGCAGAACCACTCTTTCGTATCAATGCAGAGGATGACCGACCGAAGATCACCTATGTATTCTCCCGGTCGTCTGAGATTACAAGCATGAACGCCATCGGCGAGGAGAACAATATCAGGGAACTGATGAACATCAACACTCACCACGCCAGGTCCAATGAAGATTTGTCCTGCAATCTCTCTGAACAGGATGTGATCCTCCTCTCGAACCTGGACGCCACAGTCGCCGAGGCGTTGGCACCCACCGTCACTGCAGCACGGGATAACGGTGCAGTGATCATCTCCATGGGACCGCTGGTTCAGAGCTACAACCTGCATACCATCAGTCCGGAGTGTAATGAAAGTAAACGGATGGAGGAATATCTGGAATACCCCTCCGAACATAATTATCGGAACCTTGCCCTCTACATGGGTGCGACATACTGCAACCTTACCTGTAAAGCAGAAGACCCAGAAAATCGCCCGATCTATGGGATATACCACACCGATGCTCCAGAGATTTTTTCCAATGTCAGTTCGTATCTCACGTGGTATACCGGCACCGGGAAATATGATCCAAAGCAGCCAACCATCGGAATTATGACCGGTGACTACAAGTATGTGGCCCGTGACTGCCCGATGATCGACGCTCTCATTACATCCTTTGAGAATAAAAGTGCCAACGTCATCGTCGCTACCTACCATTACAAGGATCCAGTAAACATCGGCTACTTCATGCAGGACGGAGATGTGCTGATTGATACGGCGATCCTCATCTCTAAAGGAAGCAGACTGGACTACGGCGATCCTGACCGGGGTGTTGGTAATCTGAGAATCCTGAACGTCCCGGTTTTAAACGCAGTCAGACTCTTCTACGACATCAACGAGACCGCATGGCGTGAGAGTCCGCACGGTGTCGGCCCCGAGCAGACCTACCAGCTTGCTACTGCCGAACTCGACGGAATTATCGAACCAATCGTGTTCGCCGGAAAAGAACCGGACCTGTTCACCGGGGAGCTCTGTTACGAGCCCTTCGCGGATCAGACCGCCTGGCTCACCGACCGTGCGATGGGATGGATGAACCTCCATCGCACCGGCAATGCCAATAAAAAGGTGATCATCCCATACTACGCCGCAGAGGCAGGGAAGGCCTCCGTCGGTGCGGATATCGACTATTACCTTGATGCACAGAAAAGCCTTGAAAATCTGCTGGCCGGCATGAAAGACCGTGGCTATGACCTCGGCGGCCGCGAGGTCCCGACGGCAAAGGAGCTATCTGATCTGATGATGGACTATGCCCACAACTATGGGACGTGGGCGGATGCAGAACTAAAGAAATGCGTCGAAAATGGAGATGTGATCCTCATCCCTGAAGACCAGTATCTTACATGGTTCAACGAACTACCCGCAGATAAACAAGCCGATGTTCGGGATGTCTGGGGAGAACCACCCGGTGACATCATGGTGTGCGATAACGGAGGGGTCCGGTCACTTGTGATCCCGGTAATTCGTTTCGGCAATGTCATGCTTGCCCCTGACCCCATGCCAGGCTCGGATCAGAACAATAAGGTATTGTACAGCGGTTCTGCACTCCCACCGACGCACCAGTGCATCGCGTTCTATACGTACATGGATCGTATCTACAATGCCGATGCGATCTTCTCGATCTTCAGTATCATTCCGACGTTGCCCGGAAAGGAGTGCGGCCTCGCCTGCACGGACTGGGGAGCGATCCTAAACGGTGACATGCCACATATTCATGTGCTGCCAATGGATGCTGAAGGAATCTTTGATCACCGACGGGCCAACATGGCGATCGTCGACTATATGACGCCGACCATCGTCGCCTCCGGCCTCTACGGTGACTTTGCAGATCTTCAGGATGCCATCTTTAACTACCGTACGGTGGTGGATGACGCAGTCAAGGCCAAATATAAATCACAGATCATCGCCGCCGTCAAAGAACTCAGCATTGACAGCGCCCTTGAAATCGACATATCTGCCATTACCGATGATGATGGAGCCTTTGAGAGCACCCTCCCGAGACTGGAATCATATCTTGCCGAACTGAAGTGCGCCAATATGCCATATGGCTCACATACCCTTGGGGAAGTCCCCCGTGGTGAGAGCCTCGCTGCCATGCTAAAGAGCATGATTGACTCTGATTATAGCGAACATGTGGCAGCAGCCGGTGGCGATGATGAGGCGGGGCTTGCCATTCTCTGTCTCGTTGTCAACGGAACAGCACCGTCACAAGCACAGACAGACGTGCTTGGTACAACCACAGCTGCGATTTCCGCTGACCTCGCCCTTAGTCTAAACTACCGTGAGAGGATTGAGGGCTGCACTATTGAGATATCCCGCATCCTCGATGCACTTGAAGCCAAGTACATCCCGCCAGGTCCCAATGGAGACCCGGTGCGCAACCCGGACGCACTCCCAACCGGACGCAACCTTCACACCTTCGACGACCGTTTAATTCCCACTACCGCTGCATGGAAAGTGGGCACAGGCCTTGGTGATGAGCTGATCAGCCGTTATATCGATGAACACGGAGAATACCCTGAAAAGGTCTCATTCCTCCTCTGGTCCATCGAAACGTCCCGGCATCAGGGAACGATGGAATCAGAGATCTTCTGGATGCTTGGCGTCAGACCCATCTGGGACAGCCGCAATCGTGTCAAGGATGTCGAACTCATCACGGCCGCAGAGCTTGGCCGACCCCGTGTCGATGTGCTCGTAGTCTGCTCAGGGACGTACCGGGACATGTATGCCAGCAAGATTGAGCTGATCGACAAGGCCGTCCGCCTCGCAGCCGATGCCGACGACGGTGCTACACCAAATTATGTGCAACATAACTCTCAGGAAATATATGAAACCCTGATCAAAGCAGGGTATGATGACGAAACGGCACGAACGCTCTCGTATGCCCGAATCTTCTGTACGGCTCCGGGCTCATATTCACCGGGAATCGAACATGCGATAGGTGCATCCGACACCTGGAACGACCCAGCTGCCATTGCAGAGTTATACATCAGCAATATGGGTTATGTCTACACAGCAGGAATCTGGGGAGAGCAGCACACCGATGTCTTTAGGGACAATCTTGATGACGTGAATGCCTGTATATTCTCAAGAACATCAAACGTCTACGGTTGTCTTGAACACCCCATGGTCGCTGCCTATTTTGGCGGCATGAACCTCGCCATATCACATCTGACCGGAGAGAGCGTGGATATGTATATCAACAATCTCAGATCCGTTCAGGACCAGAAGATGGAGACACTTGCAGAATTCCTGACAAAGGATTTCCATTCACGCTACCTGAACCCTACGTGGATTGAAGGGATGATGGGACACGGATATGATGGAAGCAGGTATTATGTTTCTCTGGTTGAGAACATGTGGATCTGGGATGTGACGATGCCAGGCATCATTAGTGATGGCATGTGGAAAGATGTCTACAACACATATGTCATGGATTCCAATAATCTCGGACTTGCAGAATTCTTCAGCGAGAATAATCCCTATGCCCTCCAGTCGATTCAAGCCAGGCTTCTCGACGCCGCCAGAAAAGGCTACTGGGATGCTGACAGCAAGACACTGGAGGCCCTTGCGAGTGAATACCAGCAGTCTGTTCAGGCAAATGGGGTGACCTGCTGCCACCACACCTGTGGCAACTTCGCCCTCTCCAGTTATACGCAGAGCATCGTTAATGGGATGCAGAAGGATACCACCGCGAGCAATGATGACCCGTCGGCAGAGATTATGAAAGATCGAAAGACTATAGACCCTGTGGGAGATGTAGCAATGGAGCAGGCTGACGCACAGACCGGCGCAGAATCTATTGCCAACATGACGGTCACCGACGGTGGCTATGGCGAAAACGCACAGGAACCCGCTGGCCCACAGGTTGCACTGCCCAACCCCGGGGTCTCCGGACAGGTGATGTCGCAGGTCACCCATGAGACCGGAGATACGGGGCCCAGTAGCACCCCTCTTGTTCCGATTCTCATCGTGGGCACTATTATCGGTGCCATCTTTGTGGGTATCCGGTGGAAGAAGATATAATATTGGATGGGAAAACCCTGAACTCCAACAATGATCTGACGTCATTGCAGGAGACCAGAGCATGCGGGACATGGTGTTCCGCTGCCGCTCTTTTTTGCACAGGTTTTTCACCAGCGGAAACCATTCCCCAGCACTTTACGATATCTGAATATCTGCGTTTCGGACGGATGCAAGAGGAAAAAAAGAGGATTACGGACTGTTTTTGCCCGTGAACAATTCAGGACTGCCTTTTTATTTTATGTATCGCATCCACCACACCGGATGCAAACGATTCCGTGAAATATGCATGCGTATACCCGGCGAGCACATGCTGGAGGTAAATCCCGTCTTTTCCGTCTTCAATGCCCCGACCCCTCTTTAACTCCAGCGCAAACCGCACATCTGCGGCGACGTCCAGCTTGGTATAATGAAATTCATGCCCCCGGTATACCGTCCCCTGGGGAAAGAGAGCGTCTGCAGCCGTACATTCCGCATCCACATATCCCAGTGCCTGAAACCGGTCCATCATAACGGTCTGTGCCGGGATGACGCCGCACATCGTTGTCGTCGTCCCGTTTATTTCGATACTCTCTGTCAGGTAGGTGAGACCCCCGCACTCGGCGTAGATGGGTATGCCGTTATCTGCCGCCCTCTTTACCTCTGCCCTGCACGGCGCCTGTGCCAGTTCAGCGGCATGAAGTTCGGGATAGCCGCCGCCGAAATACAGGGCATCCACATCAGGCAGGTGGTCAGTGAGGGGACTAAAAAAGATGAGTTCGGCACCCGCGTTTCGTAATGCATCGAAATTATCCGCATAATAGAAATTGAATGCTGCATCATAGGCGATACCCATCCGGATGGGGTGTCTCTGATCCGCACCATCGGCACCACCCGCACCATCAACATCATCAGCACCACCCGCACCACCCGCACCATCAGCATCATCAGCACCACCCGCACCACCCGCACCACCCGCACCACCCGCACCATCAGCATCATCAGCACCACCCGCACCACCCGCACCACCCGCACCACCCGCACCATCAGCATCATCAGCACCGTCAGTATCATCCGCACCACCGGTTTCACCGCCACAGACAGAGACATTGCTTTTTGCAATGCCGATGATGGCATCGACATCACAGTTTTCCTCCAGAACATCCCTGAATTCAGAGATTGAACTGGTTTCATGCGCCATCTGAAGCCCCAGATGCCTGCTCTCAACACTCCGGCCCTTATCCCAGGGGATATATCCAAAGGCGGGGGCAGCAAGAGAGACGGCAATCATCTCTCTATGCCGACTGCTGCCAACCCGGTTAAAGATGGCACCGCCAACGTTCACATCCGAGTCAAATGAGCTGAACCCCAACACCTGTGCATTGACACTGCGGGAGGCCCCTTTTGCATCGACAACCAGCGCAACCGGAACACCAAGAATCTTAGCCACATGGGCAGTGCTGCCGGTGTCTTCCCCTTCCAGTCCGTCAAAGAGGCCCATGACACCCTCAATCACGGCAATATCAGCACCCCTGCATGCCCGGGCAAAGGTATCCCTCACCCCGGTCTCACCCATCATATACGGATCAAGGTTTCGCGATTGCCGTTTGCAGATTGCGGTGTGATGCGTAGGGTCAATAAAGTCCGGGCCGACTTTAAACGGCTGGACGGCAAGCCCCCGTTTCACGAGAGCAGCCATGAAGGCGCCGGAGATCGTGGTCTTGCCACATCCGCTGTGAGTGCCTGCGATTATTATTGCGGGAATCATCTGTATCAGGTATTGTACGGGAATTGTTTATTATGGGTTCCTTTTTTTAGCGGGGATGGCATCAGAGGATTTATCAGTGGTTTCCAATGTATTAGGGAGTTGAAATGGACAAAAAATGGACAAAATCCAGTGTGGCCAATATGTTAAATGAGTTCTCCTGAGATCGTGCTCCTGATCCTTTCCCAAAAAGTTCTATCGGATTAAAATTAGAAGAATTTGGTTTTGGCACATATCCAGAGTTATTTCTTGATTCTACGGCCGGAGTGGAAGCCAGTTTTTATCCAAACACTTTTTCCGGTAGGGGGAGAACAAAAGAGCATGGTAACAAATCCTGAAACTGATGCGATAGTCCGGGAATTCCTGGAGCATGCCGATACGATATCTGATGAGATCACCTCGCAGGCAGAAGAGATGCTTGGAAAGGTGCCGTTTATCTTTTCCTACATGAGCGAGCGACCGGAATCGTTTGTGCTGAGCACACTGGGCGACTTCTATACAGCACGCCCAAAAAGTATGGACACCAAAACAGCTGAAATTGCAACGATTGCAGCAGCGGCAGCCATAGGTGCAGACGCCTGCCTGAAGATGCATATCCGGGTGGCGCTGGAGGCGGGCGTCCCGCGGGATCAGGTACTGGACACGCTTCTCATTGCATCGTTGATAGGGAAGACCTCGGTGATGACGAAGTCTCTGCGGGTGCTGAGGGATGTGGAAGACGGGATGCGATAGGTGTCGGGAAATTCTTTGTCCAGATAGGTATGGGTGGTTACAGGTATGGGTGGTTACAGGTATGGGTGGTTACAGGTATGCCAGGTCACTTTGCAACTCTCTTTCGCACCATCCTCTTTTTCTTATCCAGTCCTTCTTTTTCCATCCTGTCTACAACCATTAACAGTAGCTAAGCCCAGCCGGGGTACCGCACTGGGGTAATAAAGGTAATTAATGGCTCTACCGTTCATCGTTCATCGTTCATCGTTCATCGTTCATCGTTCATCGTTCATCGTTCA
>CAZFXY010000007.1:13217-22479 GCA_964523185.1 uncultured Methanoculleus sp. | reverse complement strand
ACCGAATGTGGCATAGTTTCGGATGTTTACCACGATGGTGTCAGTATTATTCATCCGCTCATAGAATTCAGCTGGTTTCATTGCCCTCATTGGGGGAAGGGTTTTGACCAGGGTCGGGCCCCGTCGGTTGATGTCGCTGCACCGGGCGAAATGGTCGGGTGCCGGTGGCATATTGACGGTTAGAGATTGGATGAAATCGTCGTTATTTGCAATATTCAGGGCGGGATTATAGTTCTTCTCGTATCCGATGGTCGAAAACCGCATCGTCCCCATCGCCTTTCCGCAGAGAGAGCCTGCACCGTGTGCCGGAAAGACGAGGCATTCGGGAGGGAGGTTCATAACCTTTGTGTGGAGACTCTCATACAACGTTCCGGCCAGTTCCTGAGCCCTTCCCGGAAAGAGATCCGGGCGGCCGACGTCTCCGACAAAGAGCGTGTCGCCGGTGAATGCAGCAACCGGAGTACTTCCCCGTGATACATCGGTGACCACGTAGACCAGGCAGTCAGGCGTGTGGCCAGGTGTTTCGAGGATGAGGAACTCCATGTCTTCGATGCGGAAGATATCCCCGTCTGAAAGCGGCACATGCGGAAATGTACATTGACCTGCAGCAGGGGCATATATGGTAGCGCCGGTCTCCTCGGCAAGATCCATGTGACCCGAAATAAAATCTGCATGCAGATGTGTCTCGAGAATGTGAGTAACCTTCAGCTCTTCAGCATCTGCAGCCTCAAGGTAACAGTCAATATCACGGCTTGGATCAATGATGGCGCACGTGTTGTTTCCCCCGATAAGGTATGAACTGTGGGCTATTTTCTCAATAAAAAACTGTTTTAAGAGCATACAATCTCTCCGGATGTCTGTGTTGCCTCCTATAGTGCAAATAATATATAAACCAATCCGGTGGTGACGAACAGGAAGATGATGGTCATTCCCCCTCCTGGCCTTAGGTAATCAGCACTACGATATCCTCCGGGGGTCATCAGGAATGCATTGACCTGATGGGTCGGAAGGATAAAGGAGTTTGAAGCGCAGAGTGCGACAAGGAGGGCGAGTCCGCGGGGATCAAGCCCGGTCGAGGTGCCGATGATGATCACAAGGGGCACCAGAAGAACGGTTGCGGCTACGTTAGACATAAAAAGGCTGAAAAAGGTGGCAAGTACCGCAATGCCAAGCAGAATGAGGAAAGGGTGTGCCGTGGCGAGCAGGTTCATCATGGCGTTTGCAAGAAAGGCCGCTGTTCCGGTCTGATCCATCGCAATACCCAATGGAATCAGTCCCGCAAGAAGAAAGACCGTTCGCCAGTCGATGGCCCGGTATGCCTCATCGATGGTCAGTACCCTGCCGAGGATCATCGCAATCGCACCGGTCAGAAGACCGAGCGCTATCGGGATACCCGTGAAGGTGAGGGCAATGCCGCCTGTGAGGCAGAGCAGAGCGAACGGGCCTCTGGCTGAATCCACTCCCCTCTCTTTAGGGGTCGTGCTCAGCACAAATTCCGGTCCCTGCCCGATACGGTTGATCGGCTCCCACGGGCCGAACACCACAAATGTGTCCCCTGGATTCATCGGGAGGTCGGTAAAATCACCCCGATGTTCGCCTTTCTCTGTCAGGCAAAGGATTGCCTCAAGGCCATGCTGTTTACGAAATGAGATTTCACGAAGGGTCTTTCCAATATAGGGGGAATGGGGGCGGACAATTATTTCAGCAAATCCGGCATGCTCTTCACCAATCTCCTCGGTGTGCCGCTCCGGGTTTCCCACCGGGACAAGGTCGTAGTCGGTTGCAAATCGTTCTGCATCCTCGTGAGTTCCGAGAACGGAGAGTACCTGCCCCTCAGCAAAGGCCGAGTGTCGCCACGGGGCATACAGAATGTCCCTCCCGGTTTTCACCGCGAGAAGGTGTAGCGAATACTCAGATTTGAGAGGGATGTCGTCTCTGGTTGCGCCGACTAGGGAACTTGTCTTTGGAACAATATAATGATGGGTATTCGCCGGCAGTTGCCAGGTCTCGATGAGATCCTGCTGCGGTGGAGGGACGTCAGTCTGCTCATCGTCTGATGGGAGCAGATACCTTCCCAGCGTGAGGAAATAGATGATTCCGGCCAGAAGGAGTATGAGGCCTATCGGGGTGACGGCAAAGATGCCGAAGGGCTCGAGGTTTCCCTGTGCCAGTAGATCGTTGAGGAGAATGAGAGGAGATGACCCCACCATCGTTATGGTCCCGCCGAGGATTGCCATGAATCCCATCGGCATTATCATGCGGGAGCGGTGCATGCCGGTTTTTTTGGAGATGCGCAGAATGGCTGGGAGAAAAAGGGCCGCAGACCCGATATTCTGCATGAATCCGGAAAGGATTCCGACGACTGCTGAGATAAGGGTCATCAGTCTCGCCTCACTTGCCCCTGCAATTCTGATAATCATTCGTGAAAGCCGGATCATCACGCCGGTTCTCTCCACCCCATAGCCGAGTATCATCACCGCCATCACTGAGATGACCGCATTGCTTGCAAATCCGGAGAAGGCCTGGGCAGGGGAGACGAGACCCAGCCACCCGAGGGTGAGCATGATAACGATGGCAACAACATCGACCCGGAGTTTATCTGTCACGAACAGGACACCTGTTGCTGCCAGGACAATAAGGACAAGAATTATTTCAGGTGTGACGGATAACGCCATCGCGTACCAGTATGTTCTGATGGGTGCAATAAAAGATCGGGTGCTCTTCTCTGTTTTGGGTTTGGATCGCTGGCGGGTCTCCACTGTCTTTTTTTCCTGGCCCCCCTTTGTTTCATCCGGGTATCTTCCTGGTTCCGGAATGTAGCTATTACGTCATCCCGTCCATCTGCCACGTGCATACTGGGGTAGGGGTGCTTGGAACGTGAGATAGGTAAATGTCTGTCCATATGCCACGTGCACATGGGGGGTGGGGACAGAACATGGGTATCTCTCTCTGTATGGCTTGGGAGTGAGGATTCGGGTTGACCAAACAGGCCGTTCGCCCGGTGGTATCCCATATATTTCAAACCGTCTCTTTAAACGTCATCTCTCTCATTTGAATGAGTGTATGAGCGTCTGGATGGAAAAAATACGATTCTTTACTGTTTCATCCAGGTTCGTGGGAATGCCATGATAAACAGCGGCACGATTTCGATTCTTCCGAGGAGCATATCGAGGATCAGCACCCCCTTGAGGACAGCAGGCATCGCAGCATTGGTGATGCCGCAGGAGAGGCCGACTGTCCCGAGGGCACTCGAAACTTCGAATAAGGCATTGTTAAGGCCGTATCCATAGAGCATAAAGATAAAACTGGATCCCACCAGGATAAGTAAATAAAGAAAGACAAAGGTAAGAATGTTGTATACCATCTCGGTCTCAATCACGTCTTCCCCCAGCTTGAGGGGCGTCAATGCTTCACGGGGAAGAAAATACCGGATAAAAACCAGATGGACCACTTTTAATAGGATAACAAGCCTGAGAATCTTGATGCCTCCGGCTGTCGACCCCACTGATCCGCCCACCCACATCAGAGCGGTGATGACTGCCTTTGACGCGTCAGGAAGGGTGCTGATGTCAACGGTGGCGAATCCAGCCGTACTCAGTGCGGAGAATGTCTGGAAAGCGGAGGCCGAAAGCCCTTCCACGGGGTTCATATCTCCCGGCATGGTAGAGAATAACAGAAGAATACCGATGGCGGCGAAGATGAGAAAGTACCTGAACTGAATATCTGAGGTGAGTGCTTTTTTATTTTTGATCAGCCGGGGGTAAAGGCTAAAATTGAAAGCTCCCATCAGGCAGCTGAGGGTGATAAGAAAGGGGATGGTCAGTCCGGAAAATCCGGCGGCAGATTCCACCCGCGTAGAAAACCCGCCGGTAGATACGGCGGAGAAGGCATGACATATTGCATCAAAGGGTGGCATGCCTCCGGCAAAGAGAATGAGAAACGAAATGGCGGTGAGGAGGCAGTAGATCTTCACCAGCACTTTTGCGGTTGCAGTGACGCCAGGGCGCAGAGGTGTTTCTGGGCTGTTAATCGCATAGAGGCGGTATGCGCTTGTACCCGGCGGGATGAATATCATGAGAACGATGATGATAATTCCGATTCCGCCCACCCACTGAAGCCAGGAGCGGGCGAAGAGAAACGCCGGCTCGACGGTTGCAGGGGCGACCGAGAGACCGGTCGTCGTCACCCCGGAGACAGCCTCGAAAAAAGCATCCAGAAATGGCATTCCGGTTGAGATGGTGAAGGGAATGGCGCTTAGGAGGGCGGCAAAGGGGAAGATGACCGCTGCAATAATGAGGGCCTCCTTCCATTCCAGTTCGCCGTCTGGCAGTAGCCGATGGAAAATAAATCCCAGCAGAATGATGGTGGCCCCGATGATCGTATACGTACCTGCGATTGTGTATTCCCTGAAGTAGAGTGCGACAATGAGCGGCACCAGCAGCATGGCACCTGCTCCCATCATCAGAATGGAGAGATACTTCAGGACAATGAGCGGCTTCACCGGGGAGACGAGTTCATACATACGTAGAGGCTGTTTCTTCTATGGGGAGAGGGTTTTTAAGGCTTCGCCCGAATCAAGTGTCTTTGGTGTCTGTATGATGGGTGATCCGCCCGTTTGTTCTTTCTGAACGAATCCCCTGAACGTTTTTTCCTTAATAAAAAAGGTTACATCCACTTGATGCTCAGTGGATCTCTTTTAGGTGCTGCCATGGTGCTCCGCTGTTTTGGGTAGCCGAACGTGAGGGCATATGAGGGCATATAACCCTCAGGAATTCCCACTTCTTCCCGCATTGGTGCGAATTCCTCCATTGCAATCTTTAAAAACCCATTCCAGCAGGATGCGATCCCATATCCCTTTGCGACCAGTTCAAAGTAGGAAAGTGCAATGATTGGATCTGCCTTTGCCCAGGTGCTCCCTTTCTCTATCATACCGATGAGGAGGTGGGGTGCACTATGGCAGACCGCATCCTCCCCCAGCCCCCATCGCCGAATGATACCGTTGTACTGGAGGGAGTAGGGGTGATTCGGTCGTTTTTCCACCTCTGTCTTCATCCACTCAACAGTGTGCTCTGCAATATCATGCACTTTCTCCGGGTCATGGACGACAATCCATTTTACTTTCTGGCTGTTGGCAGCCGTCGGGCTATAGCGGATAACATCCAGCATCTGTTCAATGAGTTCTCGTTTAACTGGCTTTTTCCGGTAATGCCGGATAGATCTGCGGGTCTGAACGAATTTTGCAAGTTGTTCCGGTTTGATGTCAGAAGCCCGTTCACTCATGGATAACGGATAATCACCTTCAAAATTTGTTTCCAGTGCGTCAAACAAACAAAATACCTCACAGTGTCCGCATTTGATGCACTTGTCTTCGAGGTCTTTTGCAATCATCGGCAGTTTGTTCTCTTTCATTGAGATGATTGACACCGGACAGACTTTTACGCACACTCCACATTTCGTGCAGTCCTCCTGACTGACAGTGATATTACTCATGTGTTACTGAATAGACATGACAGGATTTAATTGTTTACTCTGTGATTCATTTGGTCTGATTAATTGGGGCTTTAAAGAGGTTATTTTATAGATTGGGGGCTTTTTATAACCATTTTTTCTATTACATGGGTGTCGTCTTCATCAACCGGAGGATAGGTCCGTTGATCAGGTATTTCCCCTTTTCCGGTCAGAATAGATTTCTGATGCGCGTGCCCATTCTTTTTCTCGTAAAGATAATGAAGGGAGTATCATTGCCTCTGGTGCGCAAGACAGGGAGGAATCAGATGCCATTCATGTCAGGCATCTCAAAGCCGGATGACCGTATCATTGTATCTGGATGATTGTGTAAAACCCGTGCACAATGCAATGGCATCAGCATCGTACGGTGGTATGTGGGGTGGTTTCAACAGGTTGGAAGATATCTTTGTTCTTCTGCCGGGTGTTCGATAGGAACCAGCCTCAGGCAACGGATATTTTTTGCCAATACACTGATATATCAGGACGATCCACTCTGTGAGATGAGCTCTGGAATGGTGCCGCATGTGGAACTTCAGATGGCACTCCTTCTATTCTTTGCCCTCGCAGGTTATCTTCTTGCATCAAGGATCAATCAGTCAGCAGTTGTCGGTGAAATATTGCTTGGCTTAATTGTTGGCCCTTCAGTTCTCGGATTGATCACCTATACGGAGTTTGTTCAGGCGATTGCCGGAATGGGTGCTATCATCCTCATGTTTGTTATTGGGTTTGATTTCAAAATCAAGGACTTGGCAAATGCGAAGTACGGAATAATTGCTATTGCCGGGATCATCGTCCCATGGCTGGGTGGGTATAGTGCCTCTATTGCCTTTGGTTTTGACTATCATAGCGCTCTGTTTATCGGGACGGCGCTTACGGCGACGTCCATCGCAATAACGGCCAATGTCCTGAAAGAGATGTGTATCTTAGACACCGAAGTTGCAAAGGCGATCATTGGCACAGCAGTGATTGATGATATCCTCAGTCTTCTTCTCCTTTCGATAACAGCAGATGTTGCAACCGGAATTTTTTCAATCGGGAGTCTTGCCTTCATTGTCATAAAACAGGTTGGATTCCTTATTATTATCGCCCTGATTGGTATCTTTGTTATCTCGAAGATGATCGTCAAAATGGACCGGAGCCCGTTTGCACAACAGTACCCCGAGTTTGTGTTTATCTTTGCGGTGATGACTGCATTTCTCTTCGCAGCGCTGTCCGAGTTTATTGGGATATCCGGCATTATTGGGGCGTTCATTGCCGGAGTTTCCTTTAACGGCATCAACGTAGTGCACAGCCGGGACATCGCGGAGGGTGGGGAATATCTGTATGTCATATTTGCTTCAATTTTCTTTGTATCGCTGGGCATATTGGTCGATTTAACGATCCTGACCATTCCCGTGCTGCTGTTCATCGCGGTTATTACCGTAATCGCAATTGTCACAAAAGTGCTTGGTTGCGGTATTCCGGCACGAATTCTTGGGTATTCCAAGAGAGATTCTCTCGCAGTTGGGTTCGGGATGTCGCCAAGGGGTGAGGTGGCGATGATCGTCGCCCTCGTCGGTCTGAACCTCTCGATCATCGGGCAGGATATTTATGCCTCAATTATCGTGATGAGTCTTCTGACGACGGTTATAACGCCGATTGCCTTCCGAAACTGGCTCTTCAAAAAAGAGGTCGCCGCATGCAATGTGGAGTGACCTCCACCCCGGATGTTTTTACCCGCGCATGGTGTTCTCTCCTGAGATTGTTTGCGAATGCTATTACAATCCGGAATGCGTGTGTTCTGGACGATATTATCCTATTTTTTTCGTATCGTCTATGAAATCACAAAAGAGTATGGGCCCGCTGAGATTCGAACTCAGGACCTCCGCCGTGTGAAGGCGACGTCATAACCAACTAGACCACGAGCCCTCCGGATTGTACAATTAGGAAGTTCTGACGGATAAGGGTTTTGAAAAGATAAACGAAATGGGCACATAATCACATGAACGTCAGAGAGAAAACCACCGGGCAGACGATTGAAAACCATAAAAACAATGGGGGTCTGGCACGTCGCCGGGCAAAAAGGGCAGCATCATCTCCGGTGTTTTTTCTCAGGCTGACAGCCGGTTCCGATCACCGTTATCATTCATGGGAACCACATGCCCAACCTTTAGTTCATCCAGATGGTCATTATCCGGGTCTGGCTAAATAAAGAGCACAAACCCATCGCTGTCTGGGCCGCATCTGGGAGATCACGAATATTACTTGTCCCAAATGATTCTGTCTTCTGCCCATCAGGTTGTCACCCCCCTGGCGACCGGGATACGGGTGAGCGATCAGGGTGCCATCGTAGCTATAGGCATAACAGGTACTGCCTGTGCAACCACAAAAGGCCCTAAAATCATTCTATCTCAACAAATACTATGTTTTGGGCCCTTTCTCTTCTGCATAGACGGTGAATCGTGTGTGAAGTCAGGAAAAAAACAAAAAACCAATGAATACTTTCATGCAGAGATTAAATCGAGACAAAACAGCATTACATGTCAGCTCTCGAAAAAACAAAAAATCCAGAACAAAACGAGGAAAAATACATCCCAAAATCCAGATGCACCGACCGGGAATTGAACCCGGGCTATTGGCTTGGAAGGCCAAAGTCATACCACTAGACCATCGGTGCGCACAGGCAACCCTTGTGCCCGATAATATTGTCTCTCGTTTGTATTAAAGATATATTATCTGAAAAGACGAGGGTCAGAAGTAACCCCTCATCTCCTGCTCGATCTTTTCGAGTTCTGCGAGGCGTTTTTCAAGTGGGGGGTGAGTGGCAAAGAGCTCTTTGAAACTCTTTCCTGAGAGAGCTGGGAGGATATAGAACATATTTGCACCGGACATCTCCTCTTTCTTTTTTACCGGCACCTGATCCATCCTCCCACTTATTTTGGTGAGTGCTGACCGGAGCGCCGCCGGGTTTCCGGTGATATAGGCACTGCCGCGGTCTGCTGCATACTCCCGGTAGCGCGAGAGGCTCATCATCAGAATCGTTGCAAACAGCCAGACGGCAATCGAGACAACCCATGCAATAATCCATGCACCATTGCTCTCCCGATTGTCAAATATGGAATAGAACAATGCATTCTGCATGATCAAAGACGCAAGCATCGCGATAAAGGACGCCACCGTCATCGTGAGAATATCACGGTTTTTTACATGCGAAAGTTCATGGGCAAGGACTGCCTCAAGTTCTTCCCGATTTAGCGTCCGCATGATAGAGTCGGTCACTGCCACCACGGCATTTTTAGGGTTTCTGCCGGTTGCAAAGGCATTCGGTACGGGCGACGGCATCACTGCTATCTTTGGGATCGGAAGATCTGCCTCCTGGCAGAGTTTCCCTATCATTTGATGAAGTTCTGGATATTCATCCTCCCCCACCACCCGGGCGCGGGTGCTCATCAGGACAAGCTTTGCAGAGAAGAAATACTGAACCAATCCAAAGACTATGACTAGTGCAAGCAGCATCCCGAATCGACCTGGAATGATCCAGTTAAGGAACCCGAGGAAGAACAGGTACACTAAGAGGAGCAATGCCCACGTCATAAAGACACGGCGGGTTAACCCCCAGTCTCTCTTCCATTTCATAACTAATAACGTTGTATTGCCGATCAGATATAACTATTCTGCGTGACAATTACATCCACAGCCATCTGTGTGGCCCCATGATGGATCCTCTCTTATTGGTCCGGTGGTTCTCCGGGGACAGCATTCTCCCGGGACAGCA
>CAZFXY010000007.1:0-13117 GCA_964523185.1 uncultured Methanoculleus sp. | reverse complement strand
GGGACAGCATTCTCCCGGGACAGCAAACACCATCGATGCGATTGGGCATGAAGCAACAACAGGTTATCAGGTAAAGAAACAAAAGGCGGAAACCTTTCCATCACAGGAGAAGGACTCGTGTGGACGAGCGATACCGGGGTACATTTTCTGAACATACTCGGGATGCATTCCCCGATTTCATCGTCGCCAGCATCAGGCTCATCTTGTTGTAGGGGATAATCGCATGATTTCTCCTGTTAGCGGCACATTTCATCCGTAAAATCTGCTGCAAAGTTTCTCTTTGAAAAGCTTTCGTGGCCTTTTTTCCGCAACAAAATCGAGTGGTATAAATGATACTGCGTTAAAATCGAATACCATGGACATCGGAGAGGAGACACTCGCAGACGTTGCCTATGGGCTCTTTGTGGTTTTCCTGGACAAAGAACTTCGTAAACAGGGAAAAATCCTGTTCGAACAGGTTGAAATCAACACTGACTTCTCATCGGAATTTATCGAAATTTTTGTATCATTTTCTGCTGATTATCCATTTCTTGCCGATGCACTGATGGATGAATACGGATCTGCCCATACTATCTATCGCATCTTCACTGAAGGGGAGGGTGTCATTCCAACAAAGACCACAAAAACCTTCTGGATTCGTATTGATGCACCTGGATACGACCCGGCATGTGCAGATACCGAGAAAGAAGGCAAATGGTTGGTATTCCAGGAACCGGGACCGACGGATGAACTTTGGATGAAGATTCGGGATGCAACTGCAACAGGAGAACTGGGCATGTCGGCCAAGGTCTCAACAGCAAAAGAGAACCCCGAGTCATGGGATGAGCGGATGGTCATCTATGTTTATACCCGTGACTGGGAAGATGAAAAAGATGTCATGCGCGTCCGCGAGGTTCTTAGGGGTCTCGGTGTCACTGACAGAATTGGCTATAAAAGGAACATCGAAACATTTCAGGGGGAATACAGTGAAAAGGGGAAAAAGGTCACATACTATACGGCGTGACCAAGCCATAAATGGGGTTTTGTAGGCAAAACCCCCT
The DNA here is from genome assembly GCA_964523185.1 of uncultured Methanoculleus sp. Classification (GTDB taxonomy): domain Archaea; phylum Halobacteriota; class Methanomicrobia; order Methanomicrobiales; family Methanomicrobiaceae; genus Methanogenium. Next base: position 12,077 of record CAZFXY010000007.1, on the reverse strand, counting down.
GAAAAATTATCCTTTGCGTTCCTTGTTTTTCGGTCGGAGATTCTGATATCCACACTTGCGGCACATCGTTGCCCGCGGCGCATTGCGTGCATTGCAGCGCATGCAAATTTTTTTGTCAAGGAGCCGTGCCTCTGCTTCTGGAAAACGTGCCATAATTATTCAAATCCTCGTAAAATTCAGTTCTTTATATGTCGCAGTGGGGAGTATTAAGATTTTGGTTATGCGACTGTTCCTCAGAAGCCTCCCCCGACACCAGATACTGGCGCAGTGCCGCGAGGGCGCGCCCCCGGTGTGACATCGTTGCCTTCTCTGCAAGTGTCCGCTCCGCAAACGTCCGGTTATCAACCGAGAATATGGGATCATAGCCAAATCCTTCTTTTCCGCGGGGGGAGACGACAGTGCCCTCTACCACACCCCGGAACACACGGATAGTGCCCTCTTCATCTGCAAAGGCAATGGCTGTTTCAAAGTATGCAGACCGGTCTTCGGCGCCTTCCAGAAGGCGGAGAATACCCTCCATGCCGATGGTATTCAGCACATATGCGGCAAAGGGGCCTGGAAACCCGTTTAGCGCAGACACAAAGAACCCGGTGTCATCAACAATAAGCGGGCATCGAAGGACATCCCATGCATACCGTGCCTTCTCCCCTGCAATAACTCCCACATCATCATCCCGGAACTCGGGGATCTCGAGAAAGGTATGCTGTACCTCAGCCACCCCTGCAAAGAAGGCTGCCACCTCCCGTGCCTTGTTTTCATTGCTGGTAACAACCGTGAATATCATAAATATCTCCCGCGCAGGCGAATGTCATCCACCCGCTCAATTACATCTGCAGCCCCGGGGAAAGCCATGGCATACCCTCGCACAAATTCCTCTTTCAGGCATTCGGCTTTACGTGATGTGCTCTCAAGCGTTTGGAAGAGGACATGGACATCCACGCCCTGCGATTCGATTTCATCAGACCGGAACGAAAGACCAAAATCAATGAAGACCGGCACACCGCCGGATATAATGATATTACTGGTGGTTAGATCGCCGTGGATGATCCCTGCCCCATGCAGTTGACCGACACAGATACCCAAGTCACGGACATGACCTGGTGTGAGCACATGCTTTAGGAGTGTCCCTTCGATGCGCTCCATCCGGATGGTATCGGCTGTCACATCACGAATGACCGGCGTCCGCACCCCTGCCGCGCGGGCAGCGGAGATCATCCGTGCCTCTGAACGGGTTCGTTCGGATATCAGCCGGTGATCCAACGTTGGGTTCCGGTACCCCTTCGGGAGCCGCCGCTTCAGGACATCGTCCCCCACCGCTGTGACAACGGCCTCAGCACCACGTGCACCCCCGCCACCCATCACATCAGCCATGGCATAGGCAGCATCTGCACCGGCATCACGCCAACCAACTACTACTTCGTCAGATCGGTATCCCGGTTTGACACTGGATTCTGCGAGCGAAAGCGTTTGGTTTGCCGCAAGCATCAAGGCACCAGTGTAAGCAATCATTGCGCCATTATCGCCGATAAATTGTCTTTCCGGCACAAAAAATGTTGCACCACGTTCATCGCACATCGTCCTGAGCATATCCTGCAGTCGGCCGTTTGCACCGACACCGCCCACGAGGAGCGCCTCATCCTTGCCTGAGTGCGCCAGGGCGCGCTCGGTCACTTCGACACACATGGAAAAGGCCGTCTCCTGCAGACCAGCACATACATCCTCCAGGGGCGCCTGTGCCTCCTGGGCGGCACTCACAAGACCTGAAAAAGAAAGATCCATCCCCTTGACTGTGTACGGCAAAGGGATTGGGTTCCCCTCACGGGCGAGTGCCTCAATCTGCGGTCCGCCGGGATGTTTCATCCCCTTCGCGCGCGCAAACTTGTCAAGGCCATTGCCGAGTCCGATATCCAGTGTTTCACCAAATATTCGATATCGACTGCCCAGATACCCGAGAACCTGTGTATTAGCACCGCTCGCATAGAGGACAATCGGGTCGTCACACCCACAGGACCAGCGGCCAATTTCTACATGTGCCACACAGTGATTCACACCGATTAAGGGCACATCCAAAGAGACTGCAATCGCACGCGCGGCGGTTGCCACCGTCCGAAGGCAGGGGCCAAGGCCCGGGCCTTGTGAGAACGCAACGGCCGTTATCGCTGAAGGGTCAGTGAGAACCTCGGAAATGACTACCTTCATCTCACCCGCATGATGCTGTGCCGCTTCGCGTGGATGAATCCCGCCCGAAGGTGGGTGGTATGGAGATGAATAATGTGCGATGATCCGATCATCGCCAAAAACAGCGGCACTGAGGTTCCACGCAGTCCCCTCAATCCCAAGAATCTGCCCTGTTTCAGGCATCGTTTATTGCTTAAATTCTGTATATCCGCACTTGCCGCATGAAAAGCGATCCTCGTGCTCTCCCATAAAGACACCACGACCACAGCGTGGGCATGTCTTAAGCTTGGGAACAGCGATTTTTCCTTCAATGGAATAATATTCACAGCGTTTTACAGCCATTCCTATGCCTCCTCTGATCCTTCGCCACTCTCTGGAGCACTGCTGCGTTCAATCAGGTAACCGGGTTCGGTCATCTTCATGGTCTCCGCATCCTGGTAAATACGTGCCTGTCCGTTCAGTTCCTGCTTTCCAAAGCTTGTCTTGAGTGTATCAAGCACCACACAGCTCTCAGGAACATTCTGCAGAGCGCAGAGCTTCCCAAGGATCTGGCGACGTGAGGGGGTTGCCCCCTCAAATGTGAGGATGAAATTAAGTTCTCTCCTCTTTAACAGCCCGTTGTATTCATCACGTGCAAATTCAAAATCCATCGATATCCCTACAATATTGTTAATTGATTTACTTAAAAGTCGTGATCAAAAACCCTGGCCCCATTCATATTTCCTCAAAGAGGTGAAAGAGTACTTTTGCCTGATCACGATAATGTTCATCTACCTTTATCACGACGACTCCCTTTCCAGGCTGTCCGTAGAGCAGACAGGCGCCGTCCGGTGCGGCCATTACGGCCGGAATCACCGCTAAATCTTCTTCACCCTTTACACGGATGAGGCATGGGCCCTTTTGCATTGCTTGCTCTATTGCCTGGATAAGAGCGCCTGTTATCATCCCTGCAGGATTTGATACCCCTATTTCTGGCACCTGAAGATCCAGTGTCCTACCGCAGGGCTCGCGCATAGTACTCCCGTCAACCACGGCGAGATCCGGCAGAATACCTGCATCCACCAGATTCTGAGTAACAACATCGCCGACTGCAATAATCATGCACCCGGAAAATATGCTTTCTGCTGCCGCGATATTCGGAAAAAGAGGGCCAAACGGATCCCGAAATGCTTTTCGGAATCGATCCGGGAGAGCATAATCCATTACCGAACCTTCAGTGCCACGCGTCCGGGAGTATCAATATTCATCTTTTTTGCAATATCTGAATGTTTTGGATCAATGATGACCAGATACCCCGCCCAGTCCTGCGTGAGATTGGAAGAACCGCACATCACACATGATTGACCATCAACCACCCGGTGACAACCGCGGCATACATTTGATTGTTTTTTAGGCGCCATTTTCAGCCTTCTCTGCCTCAAATTCTTCGTCAAGCCAAGCGGTTGTGCCCAGACCCGACTGACGCATGGTAAGACCGATCTTTGACTCACGCGGTTCACGTTCAGAGAGGGAAAGTGCTACAATACGTCCTCGTAATCCGTCACCGGCCTTAATCTGGCGCTTTGTATCCTGACAGATAAGCATGCCATTCTTTTCATCATAATTAATGTAATCATCAGAGATCTGACTTACGTGCAGCATTGCATCAATCGGACCGAGAGATACGAATGACCCGAAACTGGTGGTCTCCACCACAGCGCCCTCAATAACCTCCTGATGAGCCAGGCGCAGGACGATTGCCTCGAATGTAACGGAGTAATATACGCCACCATCGCCAGGGATAATGTCTCCTTCACCAATATCGCAGATTCTTGTCACGGCGATATAGATACCAATTGCCTTGTCAATGCTCCCCTCAAGCTGTTCCTGCAGTACATCCAGAACAACGACTTTAATGTGTTCAAGATAATCCTTATTATCCTGTTCATTTCTTACCACTTTATGCCAAAGACGGGTGGGGGGAACCCGCACCTTATCTTCAAGCGTCATTTTATAATACATCTCATCACCCGTCTATCCCCGAATAATATCGAGCCTCTTTTTCTCACGCAGATATATCACATCAATATGCTGGCTGAGCAGTTCTTCGCGGAGGCGCCGGTCGTTGGTCACCACAACACAGTGGTGCTCTTTGGCATACCGGACAATCCGGTCATCCACCGCCACATCCTGATGGGGGCTTCTCGTGACACGACATCGTGCCGCAAGAGAGACTCCTACTCGTGCCGCAGCCGCATCACGGCCACGTCCACGGGCAATCCCGGCAAGCTCATCCTTCACATCCTCTAGTGTCACGGCTTCAAACCCACCGACAAGCTCCTCCACCCCGGTGAAGATATCCACACCGAACTGTACCGGAATCATCAGTGCATTTGCATCAAAGAGGACAAGCACTAAACCAGTGTTCCCATTCCAATCAGCCGCCAGCGGCCGCCCACCTGCCGTGATATTGCAATCTGTGATCCCACAGCTGCGCACACCGGACGTTTCAGGACGGTTTCCACGACGTCTTTTTTCGTATTCACTACTACTCCTACGGTCACCGCAGTACCAACAGTAAGCATCAGTGGCTCGTTATGTCGGAGTGGTTCAATGGCAAATTCATTGTCTGAACCAACAACACGCTCCATTAGCCGTACGGTGAATGAAAGCTTATCCCACACCGGAGGGAGACGGCCAACATGGCCTGCCACTTGTCCGGAAAGAGCATCACTCTTTGTCAGTGCCGGATCCAGTTTTGTGCCCACCCCTAAGAGGCCACCGGGGGCGGCTTCCTGCACCGGTCTTGAGCCGGCATATACTCCGGTCACCTTTGTCAGTATTGGTTCCCATACTGTTTGGTTTTCCACTACGAGTTTCAATCCTGGACGAATCTCAATATCGTCGCCCTCACGAAGAAGCCCCTGAGTCAATGACCCTCCGATCACACCGCCCTTAACATCACGCCATCCGCACCCTGGTTTATTGATATCAAAGGAACGGGCAATCAGCAAACGCGGCTCTTCATCAGGGTCACGGTCTGGTTTTGGTATATGCTCATTGAGCGCCCTGACAAGTGCCCCGAAATTAATTTTTTTCTGTGCAGAAACGGGAATAACTGGCGCTTTTTCTGCGATTGTCCCCTTCACGAACGCACGAATTTGCCGGTAATTCTCCATTGCGTCGGCCTGAGAAACGACATCGATCTTGTTCTGGACAATTACAATGTTTTTTATGCCCACAAGCTCCAGGGCCATCAGGTGTTCCTTTGTCTGTGGCTGTGGGCATCGCTCATTTGCTGCAATAACGAGCATTGCACCATCCATCAGGGAGGACCCTGAAAGCATGGTTGCCATCAGTGTCTCGTGGCCGGGTGCATCAACAAATGATATGGTACGGATGGGTTCTCCTGTTGCACCGCATTCACAATTTTTTGACGTGGAATATGCCTCCGGACCTTTGCACGACGGACACTGATAAAAAGTGACGTCTGCATATCCAAGCCTGATGGAGATTCCGCGTTTGATCTCCTCACTGTGCCGGTCCGTCCATAAGCCGGTAAGCGCAGACACAAGGGTAGTCTTGCCATGGTCAACATGCCCGACTACACCGATGTTGACACTGGGAATCAATGGATCACTCAATGAACTTCAAACCTCCTTATTAATATACAACCGCCCTACTTATACGTACTCGGTGTATGATTTCAGTAGCGCTAAGGTACTGAACCATAGCTTGGCACAGGTTGCATTAACGCATCCTGATATCATCGAGTAGTAATAACACAGAGTAAGAAAAATATTAATCTTTGTAGTTAATAAGTACAGCAGAAGAGAATGGACTTTTTTGAGGAACAGACATGGCAAACGAATCAGATCTTTCACGAATCGGTATTTCCCTTCCCAAGAGTCTTCTGGACAAATTTGATGAAATACTTGAATTACGAGGATACTCATCGCGTTCGGAGGGTATACGCGATGCAATCAGGAGTTATATAACTTATTACAAGTGGATGTCCGATGTAACAGGAGAACGGCAGGGAGTGATAACCATGGTCTATGATCATGAACATCGTGGCCTGCTGCAGGTTCTCACCGATATCCAGCATGACTATCTTGATGTAATACAGTCATCCCTTCACTCCCATGTCAGCCATGAAAAATGCGTGGAAATTATTCTCCTACGCGGAGACGGAAAAAAGTTAAAGGACATTGCCGAACGTCTGATGTCACAGAAAGGAGTGGAGTCTGTGAAACTGACTACTATCCCGATTGAGGGGTGACACCATTCCTCTGGCTTTGGTTATCCGGCACCGACGCCGTTAACCTGATCATAGACATCCTGCATATCTTCTAAGGATTCAGCCTCCTTCAGATGTTCATAATCCGTAATACCAGAGGGTGTATGTACTTTTTTCGGACTTTCTGCCTTCCCTTCAATACGGACGAGCTGGTCTATTCTGTACAACAGTCCTGTTGTGTCGATTTCAGCAAACTCTTTTCCGTCGATATCTTCGATCCGAACAACAGTGCCTGCCGTACCGGTGCGTGGGTAGCGTACCCGCACCCCTGAAGAAATGGTCACGCCTTCCATACCAAAAGTAAGGACGGGCCAAGATATAAAAAAACTGGATCGCAAATGGTAGGTATAATGAACCTGTTCAAAGTCAGCCGTTATGAATACGTCACCACATCCGGTGTCCCGCGCACCCATACCGCAGAAGAGACGTATGAAAACGCAGTTTCCCTCACAGAAGAGATGGGTATTGCAGAACTCCTGGACATTACCCGTAAAGACCACCTTGGGATACCGGTATGGTGTACTATCCGCCCCCGGGAACGGCTGGGAAAAGTGACTGCTGGTGCAGGGATGACAACGGCAGATGCCAGATGTGCTGCGATGATGGCAACGGTGGAGCGTCACTCGTCAGTATATCCCGGCGGTCTCATGGATATTGCGTCATACGAAGAAGTGGGACTGACACGCGCGGTAGACCCGGAAGAGTTGATTCTCCCCAGAAAACTCGAATTTGGAGAGAAACTTCACTGGGTAACCGGACAGGATCTTCTCTACGATGAACAGGTGTACGTCCCGGCAAATGCCGTCTATCATCCCTATGATCCGATAGGCATCGCCAATCAACTCTTCCGGAGTGATCCAAATGGTCTGGGAGCAGGAAATGTCGCGGAAGAAGCAATTCTCCATGGCATATATGAAGTCATTGAACGGGATGCACTGAGCCGTGCTGAGACAAATCGCTCCCTAGGGAAACGCTTTGTACCTGAGGAAGGGACCCCGGCTGCAACACTCATGGAGACATTTGCTGCAGAAGACGTTGAAGTGACTATGTGGCTTCTGGATGATTCCTACGGCATCCCGACGGTGGCAGCTGTTGCTGATGACACGGCCACCCGTGATCCATTTATGATTACGATGGCCTCATTTGCACACCCGGATGCCGGTGTGGCAGCCGTGTGCACCCTGCTAAAACTGGCAAGAAACCGCGCGTCACAGATCTTTACCGATGAAATAGGTATCCAGTCCGGTCGTTCATCGATGGTAGAGAAGGCCGGGTATGAACGTTACAAACGGATTAACCGTATCTGGTTTGCAGATGGGCCCACGGTTTCCGCGGAAGATATCCCGGTAACGCGTTATGCCACAACGGATGAAGAATTACTCGCAGCCATTGCGACGGTCGCCCCTCATACCGACCGTATCTGTATTGCGGATCTTACCCGAACCCCTCTGCCGGTCTGGCGCGTGGTCATCCCAGGGTTTGAGGTCTCATACATTGACCCGTCACGAACAAAAAAGAACAATCTGTCCTGAAAGGACAGGTATATTTTTATATCGTTTTTCCTGACTGAATGTCAGATTCTGTGACCATGAATGTCTGCCCGGTTCCGGTAATGGTATATGATCCAAGCGCAGTGATGCCGGACATCGAACCGTCTGTGGGATACGGCACAACAAATGAACCGTTTACGCTCTTCTGTTGGTAGGTAAACTCACGGCCGGTGTTGGTCTTCAGGGGAATCTCAATGATGCCGTCTCCTTTGATTACTGCACCAGGGACATACTCAAAGATTTTTACATACTTCAGGTTGCCAACCGCCTTATTTCCAAAGACATTGGTCTCAGATTCATGAACCAGCCGGTAATGCTGCAGGGCTGCCACTGGTTTCACCGGAGAAAGTACCAGATAACTGTATGACTTCCCGTTGTTCACAACAAGATAGTTCTCGTCCGGAACGGCCATTGATCCGTCAAAATTGTGCAGACGTGAGATCATGGTATTGAAGTACTCATCGGTGTATAGATAGCCCTGGTTGCCGCTTTGGTCGTTGAATGCGCTTATATACGGAGCACCACCTACCTCAGGATTATACCAGGTGGCCATGGCCCAGAATTTGCCGGTGTCCATCTCAATGTCAGTGATGATGTAGTGTGTGCCGAGGTTGTCAAGTATCGTGTTTGCACCTGGTTCATTGTCCTGCAGGAAGTATGCAGCAGCACCATTCGGCCCGGCTACACCGTGCTGGAAGGGGTTGGAATTGGGTATCCGTTTTGAAACAAAGGTGATGTAATGCCCGTAATCCCACCACGACATCACACCATATGACTCAGGCGGATAGGTGAAGGTATCTTTGTCATAGACTCCGTAGTAGTCGACTCCGGGATCCGGGGAATTCTCCCCAAACCATTCAAGTGATGAGTACCAGTCAGGTTGCATACCGCCGTATGCCATCCCATTGCCGATTTCAAGGTCGGTTGCGACAGAGGAAGAGATAAAGAGCAGGGAGAAGAGTACCGCAACAGCAAACGGGATGATAACGGCAGATGAAGATGCCTCTGGTGTTGTCTTTTTTACCACTTTCTTATCACCAGCCCGTTTACCTTTCTCACTTTTTTCAGCTGGTAACGGGCCATATGGTGTGTTTCCATCCCTGCGGACACCTGCCAGTTGCCGAAGCCGCCCCTCCGCCACCTCAAACGTCCGGAATAAGAAGTAGGCGGAGAGAAGTGCGATGTTTATTGCGACATAGTATTCATACCGCACATGCTGCATGGTCGAGAAGAGAATAACAACTGACCAGATGATCACGAAAATATATTCTGCGCGTCCTTTCTGGATAAAATCCCAGATAAGAGCTGCAAATCCCCCGAACATCAGGAGAAGACCGAAACCAAATGCATTCCATGCATTTGCCGCTTCCCACGGACGGGCCTCCTGGACTGTCATTATCTCTGCTGACTGGCCAAAGAAGGCAACTAAATTGCCAATCAGCATCTGATAAAACTCAGGTGCAATGACAAACAGGAGAACAGTGACAATAACACCTGTTCCGGCAAGGATGCCCGGATAATAATACCATGGCCGCCCCCGCAGAACACGGGAGATATACCAGAGGACAGCTGTTGCAATGATAAGGACAAGATAGGCAACAACCTGTGCCGGAGAATACATCGACATTGAAAGACCAGTCGTGTTAAACCCGATTAAAAAAATCCCTGCTGCCGCAGAGAGAAAGACAATAGCATTTACCAGAAGAAGACCATCATCGAATTGCTGTTTCCAGAAGTCATAGAGATACTGAAGTAAGGTGTACACCGCAACGATCATTGCAAAGAGAATCATTGTCGGCATCACAGCAAGTCCTAAAATGTATGCAATTCCCGTTCCCAGGGCAAATAGCGCCGGTCGTTTCATGGATTTTCTATCAGAAAAATGAACCGGATTCTTCCGAATTTCCATTAATGTGATGATATAGCAGAGACAGAAGAGCAGTCCAAAAAGGCTCTCGGCAATGTGGTGGTCTACAAAACCAAAGAGTGACCGGTAAAAATACTGTCCTGATACAACTGCACCAAACAAAGCAGCAAAAAGACCGCATTTCCAGTCCCCTATCTTTTTACCCGCGAGATAAAGAACTGGAACCACCAGCATTGCCATCAGGGGTGGCACCCATGAGGAGACATACATGATCTCCGGCCGTGTCACTGCACCCAACATGACACACAGTCCGGCGATGATCTGGACGAAAAGTGGCCCCCAGTGAACAACATTTCCTGTAGGGTATTCTGTCATCGGGTCAAACCAGGAATAATCCGGAAAATGGGCGACAGTCATTTCTATTTGGCGAAGATTATACCAGGGGTCATTTCCAAGGAGGTTTACTCCCTCATCAGTCACAAGCCCCGCTGCCGGAAGCATACGGAGCCAGAGCGCAATAACTGCAAGGAGAACAAGAATACCAATAATAATATATGGTTTATATTTTGTAAAACCCTCTACGTTCATTGTACCACAGTATAATACTTTCTCAGCAAAGATTAATTTCTTTGGTTTGGAACATGCACGATTAAAAGTATGTTAATGTATTTTGATCAGATTGAATAGGGCATTTTCCATCTCTGCTGCCTTCTGATTCCAGTCATTCTCATTAATCTGTTCAGGCACATCTGAATGATACGTACCTTCCTGATATTCGTCAATACACCGTTTTATCGAATCTGTTAATTCATCTTTCGAGCGATAATATTCAAGATTTGGATATCCATAATCAATAATGCCAGGTATCTCAGTTGAAAGAATGCGTTTTCCACATGCACTATATTCAAAAAATTTATTTGGGAGCGCGATGTCTATCCACTGTTTGGGCTTCAGCGGGATCATACAGAGATCCATTGCATTAATGTACAAAGGAAGTTCAGAATATTCCTTTTTTCCTGCAAAAAATACCTGGTCTTCAATTCCATATTCCTTTACCTTCTCCATCAGTTCATGATAATACGCGGTAAAAAGACCCGGTCCGACAATCATAAAAAGTGTTTCCGGATAATATTTGACTATCTCCGGCATCGCCTCAATAATTCCCATGAGATCATACCATCGTTCCACACTTCCGGAAAAGCCGATCACAAAGGATTCGGGTTTGATTCGGGGATCCACTTCCTTTCGATCCAGTTTTTTTGGAAAAAAACTGGATAAATCCACACCATTTGTTATAAGATCTGCTTTGAATCCATAATCTGCAAGTTTTTTAACCAAAACAGGCGAAACAGTAGTAATCCGGTCACTATTTTTGAGATTCCATCGGGTTATTCTGAAAACAGCATTCCGTACAACCGATTGCATTCCCGGGTTAGAATAATATGCAGCTGCAGAGTCGGGGAACCAGTCTTTTAGATCAAACAACACCGGAATATTATGACGTTTTGCAGCCGAAATTACTGCAGTTCCTGCGAGAACATGGGCTGCGACCACCACATCAATGTCATTTTCCCTGAAGAACTTGTTGAAAAATACAAAATGATACGGCGCATTCAGGGTATAATGCAGGAACGGACTCCTCAGTGGAAACAGTGTTGCTTCATGCACATGCAGACTGGTCGTTCGTTCAGGACCCCGGGATACATGAAAATGGGGAACATGCACAGTATGTCGCTCTGCCAAACGTTCAAAAATATAATGATGGCGCGATGGAATGGGATGATGGATATAGTCCTGTGTGGACACGAGAAGAATATTCATTTCTTTGATGACTCCATGGCAATATGAGAATACGTGATACTTATAGCGCGTACCTCTCCCCTATCAGCACATGACCTTACCGGATTGCCATTCATTCATTCATTCATTCAACCGTCACACTTTTCGCAAGATTACGGGGTTTGTCAATATCCCGCCCAAGGGCGAGCGCCGTATAATACGCAATCCGCTGCATGAGAACCGTCACTGCAGCCACCTGTGCATATGCATCGCCTTTTGGGACCGAAATGCAGACATCGGCTACATCCTGCAGATCAACGTCATCACTATATCCGATGCCAATGAGCGGAGTAGATCGCGCCTTCATCTCCCGGAGATTGCCCAGCATCGACTGGTATGCATCCCCCGGCAGGCAGACGGCAAT
>CAZFXY010000006.1:0-26618 GCA_964523185.1 uncultured Methanoculleus sp. | reverse complement strand
TCCGCCTGCTTCTCCGCCTGCTTCTCCGCCTGCTTCTCCGCCTGTCCTTCCGCCTGCCCCATAACCGCACGGCAACGCACCGGGTCAAGCGCCCGATACTGCGAATGACCAGTCAGAACTGCCACCACATCGGCACCGCGAAGCACCGCATTGAGATCCTGCGTAATGGGGACGTCAGGATACGTGAGCACATACGGGTCATGCACGGAAACGACTGCACCCTCTTTCAGACAGAGATCCCGATACACCTCAGACGGCGTATTCCTCGCATCATCAGAATTGTTCAGAAACGCCCAGCCCAAAAGCGCAATCTTTGCACCGCGGATATCCTTTCCCGCGCGGGCCAGCGCATCCTTTGTGAGCTTCAGCATATGCGAAGGCATAAAATCATTAATCCCGCGGGCCAGCACAAAGAGCGACTCCCGCCCCTCGGGATAGCTCAGCGGCTCTGCTGCAATAACCGAAATGCCCCGCTCCAGATGATACGTATCCTTGGTGAGACAGTGCCCCCCAACACCGGCACCGGGCCAGAGAATCGCACGTGTGATTCCTTCGCCCTTGAGCGAGTCAACCCCTGTCCGGACATCGTAGAAGTTAATCCCCATCGCCTCACAATACAGCGCGAGCTGATTCGCTGCGGCAATCTGGAGATCACGGAAGGTGTTCTCGGCAGTCTTTGTCACTTCAGCTGCAGTCGCACTCATCGGAATCAGCTGCCCTTTCGTTAAGACCGGCCCATATAGCTCACTGGCACGTTTGGTAGATGCCTCGTCAATCCCGCCCACAACCCGGTCATGCTCCCGGATGTTTTTCAGAAGACGCCCCACCATCACCCGCTCCGGGGCATGGGCAAGGCCGAAGTCCTTTCCTGCGACAAGCCCTGATTCCTCTTCAAGAATCTCGCGGGCCATCCCTGTGGTGGTGCCCGGGGTGATCGTTGACTCCAGCACCACAAGCGTACCGGGCGTCATATACCGGCCCACATTCCGGATGCCTTCAGTCAGCGGGGTGAAGTCGGGAATAAGATCCTTTGGATTCTCAAACGGCGTCTGGATGGCAAGCGTCACCGCATCACATTCGGCAATCATTGAAAAATCTGACGTGCAGATGAATTTCACACTCCGGTCGGTTTTTTTGCCTTTGCCCACCACCTTTGCGATCAGTTCCTCAAGACCTGGCTCCTCGCCTTTGAGAGGACTCTCCCCGGCGTTGAGCATCGCAATCTTATACCCGGAACTCTCCGAGTCCCGCTGGAATCCATACACCCGATCAAACGCCGGTGCATCCGCAAAAAGCACTGCTGCGGGAATTCCCACATACCCCATGCCAATGACACCAATGGTCTTGATCGGCCCACGCTCCTGGAAGAGCTCCTGTAATTTTTTACTCATCGTGCCATCATCCCGGTAATGTCCTCACAGACACGGACATTCTCTACACCCTGCTCCGGGGTGACGGGAAATGCCTTCCCGTCCCGCGCGCATTCGATAAAGGTGACAAGTTCGGTGCGCAAAGGCTCAACCTTGCCCACCATCACCTTCTCGGTGATATTCTCCTGCACATAGCGCGCGGCTTCCTGATGGTAATGCTCCGGTTTCCGGTAGACATACACCTCCTGGCTCATGAAATCACCTTCGATGGTGAAATCCTCCTCCTCAATCCGAATGAGACGAATCTTTTTTGAGGCCTTGCGTGAGGCAGAGAGATATACCGGCGTCTGGCCGATATCAAAAAGGGCCCCGCAGACATCAAACGAGCCGCAGGCTGCCACGGTGTAGTCACCATCAAAGAGAACGTTGAAGACGATATCGATGTCGTGAATCATGAGATCCTCCACCACCGATGAACCTGTCACGCGGGCAGATGCCGGGTTATGCCGGCTTATTTCCACATAAAGAGGATCTTTGACAATCCGTTTTATTTCAGGGATTATTGGGTTGAACCGTTCGATCTGCCCGACACCCACCACACAGCCGTCCGGAATGCTCTTAATAAGCTCAGCACCTTCTGCTGACGTGAGGCAGATCGGCTTTTCAACCAGCAGATGCACCTCTGCTGCAAGCACCTCTTGTGCGGTTTTGTAGTGATACGGCGTCGGCACACAGAGACTCACCGCATCCACCGAACGCAGGAGCTCTTCCATCGACTCCGCACAGTTCACATTATTTTGATCAGCCACAGAACGAGCCACGTCGGTGTTTAGATCATACACCCAGACCGAATCTGTGGCTTTCAGTTCAGAATAGACACGGACATGGTTTCTGCCCATGACGCCTGTTCCAATCACCCCTACATCCATATCGTTTACCACTCCGCATTATTTAGGGTCTCAACAATATATGCACAGTTCTCCCGGGTCACGCCCGGGTGCACCGGCAGACTCAGGACCCGCTTGGACGCGTCGTCTGAGACCGGACAGAACACACCGGGATCGCCTGCATACAGCGGCTGCCGGTGCACCGGCATCGGGTAGTGCACGGCAGAACCAATCCCCTTCTCTGCAAGGTAGGCCATCAGCGTCTCCCGGTCAGTCGGGAAGGCATCGGTTACTTCTGTTACGTACTGATGGAAGACATGCGTGCACCCCGTGCGGGTAGCAGGCGTCTTCAGCCCGAACGCGTCCAAGTGCTTGGTATAATACGTTGCATTAGCCTGCCGCTGACGGTTCATCGCATCCAGCTTTCTGAGCTGCACCCGACCGATAGCAGCGCCGATGGATGTCATCCGGTAGTTATACCCCAGTTCGGTGTGGAGGTACTTGTCACTCTGGCCGTGATTTGCAATCCTCCGACACCGGTCGGCGAGAGTGGCGTCATGCGTGGTCACAAGCCCGCCTTCTCCGGTTGTCATATTCTTGGTCGGGTAGAACGAAAAGCACCCGGCAGCGCCGAACCCGCCCACCTTTTTTCCCTGATACATCGCGCCGTGCGCCTGCGCACAGTCCTCCACCAGGTAAACACCGGCATCGTCACAGATCTCTGCGATCGGTTCCACCGCAAACGGCTGCCCAAAGAGATGCACCCCGATGACCGCCTTTGTTTTTGCGTTCAGACATCTGGTCACCTCTTCCGGGTCGAGGGTGTAGTAGTCTTCGTCTACGTCAGCCACCACGGGTTTTGCCCCGCACATGCTTACACTCGTCGCAGTGGCAATGAACGTAAAGGCAGGGACGATCACCTCATCCCCGGGCCCGACGCCAAGGGCCAGCAGCACCGCGTGCAGTGCCGCCGTCCCGGAGTTCATCCCGACCGCATAGTCCGTATCACAGTAGCCGGCGAACTCCTCTTCAAACAGTGCCACCTCAGGCCCCATCGCAAGCATGCCGGTTCTCATCACCGCAGAAACGGCCTCAATCTCATCCTCACCCACAGAGGGTTTTGCAACCGGTATCATTGCCGGGCCCCCGCAGGCAGTTCGCGCAGACGTGCCGGCGTACCCACCGCAAGCGTCCGGGCAGGCACATCGCGTGTCACCACGGCACCCGCAGCGACAAGAGCGCCCTCGCCGATCTCCACACCCGGGAGAATGGTCGCGTTCGCACCAATAGAGGCACCTTTTCGTATCACAGGCCCCTTCAGGTTACCCGCGCCATGGGGCGGGTAGGGATCATTGGTGAGCACGGCATTCGGCCCGATAAAAACATTATCCTCGATCATTACACCGGTCGGGATATAGACCAGACTCTGGATATTTACCTTGTTCCCGATAATGGTATTTCCCTCAATGATGGTGTTTGTGCCAATGGAAACACCATCGCCAATCGTCGTCTTCTCCCGGATCATCACATTATGCCCGGTTGAGAAATTGTCTCCAATCACCACATCGGCATACAGAATCGTCCCGGAACGAATGATCCCGTTTGCACCGATAGTCGTTCCCGGAAACTCCGTTTTCCCCATATATTCACGTGACGGACAGCCAAGCACGACCCCGTCTGCGATTACCACATTTTCACCAATCACATTTCTTCCGTATAGTATGATACCACCACCATGTCAGTCTGCACCCAATATTTGACATACTAGTATCAGATTCTCGTATAAATAACAGATGATTGCCGGATAGCATATCCTGCACAAACAATCCGCCGGTGCGTGGCGTTCGCATACCCGGCTGTTTTCACCCGGCGGGCCTGACAAAGCAGGAAAACAGAAATATAAAGCCCGTTTTCAAGGCAGATGACTCATTCTGCTGTGGTGCGGGACCACGCAATCGTCTCTGAGAGGCCGTCAGCCAGACTGCATGCAGCCACCCTGCCAATAGTCGCCTCAAGCCGTGTAATGTCGGCAAGGGACCGGTGGATATCCCCCTCCCGGGCTGCGGCATACGAAATATCACAGGCATTCCCCGTGCACGCCATTATCACTGCTGCAAGTTCGTTCAGGGATGTCTCCTCTCCCCCGGCAACATTCAGAATGCCGCAATAGTCAGACGCCATCGCCCGGATATTTGCCTGAACCACATCACCCACATAGATAAAGTCCCGTGTCTGTGTCCCGTTTCCAAATATCGTAATGGGTTGTCCGGCACAGATCCGGTTGATGAAGATGGATATCACGCCGGAATAGGGCGAAGAGGGGTCCTGCCGCGGGCCATAGACATTGAAGTAGCGCAGACAGGTCGTCTTAAGCCCGTAGAGATCAGTGAAGAGGCGGGCATAATATTCACCCATCAGCTTCTGCGCCGCATACGGGGACTGCGGACGGGGCTCTTCCGTCTCTTTCAGGGGAAGATTCGGGTTGTCACCGTAATTGGCAGCAGACGAGGCGATCACCACCTTCCGGACACCGGCGTCCCGTGCCGCGACGAGTACATTGAGAGTCCCGTCTACATTGACCGCATTCGACCCCACCGGGTCTGCCACCGACTTTGGCACCGATGCAATGGCCGCCTCGTGAAAGACCCCGTCTGCACCAGCGCATACCTGACGCACAAACGAGAGATCTGTGATACTGCCTTCACAGACCGTCACCGCTGAAAGACCATCTGCCCACAGGATATTCGTTCGGTTTCCGGTAGAGAAGTCATCCACGATCACAACTGAATGGCCATCATCTGCCAATGCCTCTGCCAGATGGGAACCGATAAACCCGGCCCCGCCCGTGACAACATACCGCATATACCAGTTTATATCATTCACCCTTAGAATAGATGCCGAACCGATGCCAAACCACCCCGGCCCAACGAAGAACCGTTCCTTTAATCCGAAAGGCATCCAATATATTTTCACTATGTCCAGAGTAGTCCGTATTCAGGAGGAAGCCATCGATATCGCCCTCTCCTACGGTTCCAGTATATCAGAGGGCATCCGTGCAATGGACCTACGGCTGAAACGAGCCGAACGAAATCAGCTTGACATTGAGGCTGTCCGTATCGTTATCCGTGAAGAACTGGAGTCGTTTGGCAGATACTGACGAACGGAACCGGTGCCAGATAACACCAATCCAACAAACCCACCATTGTTTGTAACAGTCCGAAATTATCGGTAAAAACCCTCACACTGAACGGAATCAGGTTTGTTACAAATTGTTACACCTCACCACACATCTGTTACATATTGTAACATACGATACCATGCCTCAAAAAACCCCAAAAAACGCCCATGCCTGCCCGCTCTTTGCTGAGTGGAAACTCATGGACGCCGCCGATGAATTCAAAACAACGCTGGGCATACCGGACGTCACCCCTGTCACCCGCATCCCCCTCACGGACGCACTAACGGATGCACTCACGGATGCCGGCATCACCCACCAGACACACGCCCGCTACCTATCCCTCACCATCACCGGCTGGCACCGCGCCCGGCGGGGCTGCCGGTTCGTCTTCGAAATCATTGCCGAAGCAGCATATCCCCGCTTCCCCATCACAGACCCACTCACGGATGCCGGCATCACCCACCCCCTCGCGACACTATTGCATACCCCGGTGCATACCCCGGTGCACCTCCCGGTCACCGCACCCAGAGGATACCTCGCCATTCTTCAGCGCATGCATCGGCACGCCATGCCTCTCACCCCATTCGAATCCCTGATCGGGGGGGCGCTCGCAAAAATCTTTGACAGACGACAAAGACCAAAAAACCACCGTTGCCGCCCGCTGTTCATCACCACCGACGCAACCCGCATCACCCTCCCGGATGGAAAAATATACGATCTCCCGCTCGGTCGCCGCCTCACACCGGGCGAGGCCGCCTCAGAAGAGATACTCCGGCAATCCCACGCTGCATACCGCATCGCCCGCGGATACGAATGCCAGGCACCCTGCCACACCGCCACCAGCCAAACCGCCACTAACAGTCACACCACCAACCACACCACCACCACCACTAACAGTCACACCACCAGCCAAACCCCCACCACCACTAACAGTCACACCACCACAAACAGTCACACCGCCACAAACAGTCACACCGCCACGAACAACCACACCACCACTAACAGTCACACCGCCAACCACACCGCCACTA
This sequence comes from uncultured Methanoculleus sp., assembly GCA_964523185.1. GTDB lineage: Archaea > Halobacteriota > Methanomicrobia > Methanomicrobiales > Methanomicrobiaceae > Methanogenium. The sequence goes on along the minus strand of CAZFXY010000006.1, from coordinate 20,152 downwards.
CCTCCCAAGCCTCCACACCCCGGACCTTTCTGACCGCAGACCTCCACCTCGGGCACCAGCATGCCATCCGCTACTACTGCCGGCCGTTTCTTTCCGACGACACCGATACCATGGACAGCGTCCTCATCGCAAACTGGAACCACACCGTCGGCCCAAAGGACAGCGTCATCTTCGCCGGCGACTTCACCTACAAGGCAGACCGGGACACCGTTGACGCATACCGCTCACGGCTCAACGGAACCGTCACCTGGATTCAGGGAAACCATGACACCTGCCTCGACAACACCGAACCATCCCGCACCATCACCGCAGATGGCAGAGACCTGTTGATCATCCACAACCCAAAGCACGTCCCCGACTCATACGCTGGCTGGGTGATACACGCCCACACGCACAATGCCCGCCTCGAAACATACCCCTTCATCAGTTTCACCCATAAAACGGTCAACATCTCAACCGACGTCACCGGCTACCGGCCCGTTCCCCTGACCGAAGTGTGCGCCCTCATCAGCGCAGGCGAGAGAGCGGGCCGGACCGCACCCATCATCATCCGGGAACAGCCGGCCACAACAGATATAAAACGATGAAAATCCATCCTCATATCATGACTGAGACACCCCGCATGCTGAGCGAACCGGAGAGCTATACACTGCTGACAGAATACAGCATCACGGTGCCCCGCCATGCAGTCGTGCACTCCGCAGAGGAGGCAGTAACCGCAGCAGAACGCATCGGCTACCCCTGCGTGGCAAAGGTGCTCTCCCCGGATATCACCCACAAGTCGGATGCCGGCGGGGTGCAGATATCCATCCAAAACCCGGACGAACTAACCGCAGCGATTGCCCGCATCCAGACAAATATCAGTGAACGGGCGCCGGATGCAACGATCACCGGTTTTGTCATTGCAGAACATGCACCCCCGGGCCTCGAGCTCTATATCGGCGGAAAACGCGACCCGGCATTCGGTCCGGTGATCACCTTTGGCATTGGCGGCACCCTCATCGAACTGGAAAAAGATATCGCGATGCGGCTCGCCCCCGTCTCACCGGAGGTGGCAGCAAGGATGATCCGATCCATCCGCACCTACCCTCAGATCACCGGCTACCGCGGTAGCGCCCCGCTGGATGAACCGGCGCTCATTGATGCCATCCTGAAGGTATCAAACCTTTTGACCAGCCGTCCGGAGGTGGCAGAACTTGACATCAACCCCCTTATTCTTTTTCAGGACGGACTCTGTGCGGTGGATGCCCGGGTCCTCATACAGCCGCCGACACCTGCACCCACGTTCTTCCGCCCACCCCTGACAGACGATTTCTTTCGTATCTCCCGCATTGCCCTGGTCGGCGCCTCGGCAAACCCTGAGAAGATTGGCTACGCGGTCCTCAGAAACCTGCTCTCCTTTCACGGCACCGTCTACCCGGTGAACCTGAAAGGCGGGGAGATCTTCGGCAAGACCGTCTACCGCACCCTTGCAGAGGTGCCGGAGCGACCGGACGCGGTCGTCTGCACCGTCCCCAACACCGTCGTCCCGCAGGTGATGCGGGAGGCAGGTATGCGGGGCATTCCGCTTGCCATCATCATCACCTCCGGCTTCCGGGAGACCGGCAGAGAAGGGGCCATCCTCGAAGAAGAGGTTGAGGCGATTGCCAAAGAGTACGGGATCCGCTACATCGGCCCCAACTGCATCGGTCTGCATGTGCCCCGCCTCTCCCTGAACGCAACCTTTGATCCAAATTCACCCAAAATCGGCCATACCGCGTTTATATCACAGAGCGGCGCCATCATCACCACACTCGTCGACTGGAGTCTGTCGCGTGATATCGGCTATTCTGCAGTATTTTCGGTGGGCAACCAGACCAATATCGACTTTGTGGACTACATCCATCTGGTTGCAGCAGATCACTACACCCGCACCATCGTCCTGTATATTGAAGAAATCCGCGACGGCAGACGCTTCTTTGAAGAAGCAGCCAAGGTCACCCCCTACAAACCGATCATCGCCATCAAGGCGGGCCGGTCTGCCGTGGGGCAGCAGGCAGCGGCATCCCACACCGGCTCCCTTGCCGGCAGTTATGAAGTCTATGAAGCCGCCTTCCGGCAGGCGGGCATCATCATTGCAGAGAACCTCTCAGATGCCCTCAGCCTGGCAATGCTCCTGGGATCAGAAGGCTACCCGAAAGGCGATCGGGCCGTGGTCATCTCCAGTGCCGGCGGGTTCTGCGTCCTTGCTTCAGATTATGCAGAGATACACGGCATTCAGATGCCCTCCCTTTCAGAGACCCTTATCGCTGATATGAACAGCTTCATGCCGGACGGATGGAGCCGGCAGAACCCGGTTGATATGATCGGAGACGCCGGAGTCCGCCGGTTTGCGCTCTCATTCGACGCTCTCATCCGGCATCAGGATGAATGGGACATCGCCTTTGTCATATCAGTGCCAACCTCCGTCATCGACCCCGTGCATCTGGCCACCGAGATGGTACGGTTCTCCCGCAGCACGGACAAGATGGTCGTCGGGTGTCTGCTCGGCGGAGAGACCATGGCAGCAGGCGTGCGCATTCTCCGGGCGGCAGGCATCCCGAACTTTGAAGAACTCGAAGATGCGTTTCTGGCTGTAGGCACAGCCATACAGCGGGAAAAAGAGCTGAAGAGAGACTGAGAAAAATACCCACAACCGCCCCGGACGTCCCAATCACTAATCCCGGTGCAATTTTTATCAGTCCTGCAGATCAGGGTCTGCGAGATACGCTTTTACCTTCAACACACAGGACTGCAGGGACGAGGGGGTGAGACGGAAATAATCACAAATATCCTCAACCACAGGGGACTGTTCTTCAACCCCATCGATACGCCCCGCCTCCTCACATGCAACAAAAACAATGGCTCCGCTCCAGAGTTCCGCAGAACCCTGCATGAGGGGCTTGTCTGGCTGGGAGACAAGGACGCGCATGATATCCACGCACCGTTTATCAATCCACTCATCATCCATCCGGGCGCAGAAATCCTCATATTTATCAGAGACCGACACATTTCGGGCATATATTTTTTCCATCATACCGGGATCTTCGTCCAGCAGATCCTCTAAGAATTTCCGAAATTTCAGAGATTCCCTGATGCCATCGGTTTTTTCAATGGTATCCGCCATCGCCGATATTAAAAGGTCGGTAACACCATCCCGCCCGCCAAAGTCCACCCCTGAAAGACCTGCATCCTCCACACCGTCTGTCGATATCCGCCAGTGACGCTGGGCGGCAATCCTCCTGAGAAATTCCGGCTCTGCCTCAAGGAGTGCGGGGAAGATCTCTCTGGTATCAACATCCCTCCCGGCAGTCTCTGCATATTCCAGGAACCGGCAGAGAACCGGGATGAACTGCTCTGCCCACTCCGGTGTTGCATGTGGATTTAGCGCCACATCCTCGAGAAGCGTCCACTCTAAAAGCGCTGCATCCCAGTCATCGATACTGACCTCATGAATCCCACACATGATCGTGCAGAATGACCGGACAATCTCCTCTGAAAGATTGACATCCTTCCCAAGTTCCTTTTCTTCAATAAGGAACCCGTCTATCTCATCCCCGACATCTTCGCGGGCCATCTGTTCCATTATGACCGTCGGATCATCATCCCCAAAGATGTCCCTCAGACTCACATGCTCGTCAGGCATCTCTATTGCCATACCAAGAACTTCCTGTATATCCTCAGAAACGAGGTCGTCCATATCCCATCCGGGGGGATACCATGCACGTACTCCATCATAATCGTCCATGTTGAAAGATGCACCCGGACAGGGTGAATTGACAACAGGGGTGATAATTGCACTATCTAAGTCCATCAGACAGTCCTGGCAGTAGTAGTGCCCACCGTCCATTTCATCAAAGGGATCAAATGCATCCGGCTCAGCTGCCAGAAACTCTGCCTTATCCCCACACATATAGCAGGGGGGCAAATCAGGAGTATTGCGGGCAATAAGACAGCACGGCCCCGCAGGCGGCGTCACGGACGTCGTACCCACCACCTTGCATTTGAGTTCGACTTCCTCCGGCGAGTGAGCATCATAGGTATAGTAAAAGATCTGTCCTTCCCTTATCCGATCAGCAAGCGGGACCTGCTTCTTTGTTTCAGCATCAATGTACGTCGCTCCCTGAATGGTGAAGGTACTGCTGTCATCCTCTTCCCCCATCCAGACATCCGTTACAAGGGATTCGAGGTCAGAAAACATCGCATCGCATCGTGCGAGAACAAACATCCAAAAAGAAGGGTCACGTCTGCCATCGATCCTGATAATATATGAGGGGGACAATCCTTCAGGCCATCCTGTTGAGGCAAGGCAACCCTCCAGATGCCGCTCTGCGCCTTTTTTCCCCACCGTTTCCCTGCAGAGAAGACAGGTCCCGGGGTGCTTACGTGGTTTCATTATTGACGATATTCTCCAGACACAGATTTAAGATATTTGTTCCGGATTGTTCGAAAAAGAAATGGGTGGCACGGCACCCTCGGTCCAATATCATTGCGTATTTATGCAGCCCGGGTAAACCAGAAAAGATACATGACAGACACAAACAGAATTGTTTCCACCACGCCACTTCTTGATTCGCTCGCACCGGAACAGGCACGACACGTCCTGTATCATCTGGTACGCACCGATCCCGCCATCGCTGCCCGGGTGGAGGATATCGCAGACACACTCCTCAGTGATGTCTGCAGTGATTCTGTTGCAGAGATGCTCGCATGCGACCTTTCCTGCCTTGCGATCGAAGACGTCTGGGCAAATTCGGGCCGGACACGTGACGGTGACTACGTTGATACGACCGATTGTGCATGGGAGATGGTGGACGAGGTGGTGTCATCCTACACGGATGAGATGATGGCCTACACGGACCGGGATATGCCTGACGAATCCCGCCACTACTGTCTGGGTATACTCATAGGGCTCCGGCACATCAGGGAGGAGGATACACCACTCTGTGTAGAAGTGCCCGATTTCTGCAGCGATACCTTTGATATCGTCCGGGAGGAGTGGGAAAAAGCCATTCACGACACGGAGCAGATAGCCCTGCTTGCACGTGCCCTGAAAGAAAAAGAACTGGTGTGAAGAGCGGGCGCACCCTTTCGTTACCATCTAACAGGTCACGATAAACACCTGTCAAACAGCAAAAAAAGGAGATAAACCGGGGCCCCCTTTTCCGGCAACGGACATCAACACATCCCCTTGTATCCGTTCACCCGATCCATTCACCCGGTCCATTCACCCCGTCCATTCACCCCGTCCATTCACCCCGTCCATTCACCCCGTCCGTTCACCCGGTCCATTCACCCCGTCCATTCACCCCGTCCGTTCACCCGGTCCATTCACTCCGTCCAACCGCCACCGTTTCTGCTGCGGCATCCCGGAATGCCCGCGAGACATTTCCCGGCCCGAGGTTGATACCGCCGAAGATACGTGAGACGACGACCATATGTGAGAAAAGGTCTTCCCGCTGCAGGAGATGCAAAAGCACCTGCCCCGGCCGTCCCACCTCGCCGTCACTCCCAAACGGTTCCCGTAAGCCTTCCGGCAGATTCAGCCGGGCAGCATAACCGTGGTGGGCGGCCTTGCGGTAGATCTTCCGGTGCTGCTCCCGTATCTCCTGCACATCCTCAACAGATGAAATTTCATAGAGGTGGGCATAAAACCGTGACTTCTTCACCACCAGAAGAGAGGCACCCCGTTCCTCCCACACGCTACCGCCGGGCCTGCATGGCACAGAGGGTGCGCATGCGATTGATTGCCATCAGGAACTCATGAGATCTAAATGCCGCATAATCTCCCCGTTTTCGTGAAGATACGACGTCAAGCCCCCGTTCTTCGATATCCTGCATCACCTGTTTGGCCACCTCTGCCGCAGTTGAAGACCCATCCATGTAGCGGACCGCATACCAGATGGCATCTGCAATAGCACGGGTCTGGCTCTCTGATGCGATCTGTTCGACCGCGGTGCAGTCAATATCCGTCGTCCCGAAGACGATCGTCCCTTTGCCCCGGGCCTGAATACGCACATCTTTCTTCCCTTTCGCAGGCGAAAACGAACGGCCGTCAAATATTCTCTCATGAAAACAGGGAAACGGGATATCTGTCTCACAGGCCCGGCCGGTGGGATACGCTGCGGCAATTTTTCGGGCCGCCTCAGTTACCAGATGCGGCCGGTAGGCATCCATGCAGATGACCGTATCCGCCACATCCAGATAGTCCCCCGAACCACCGATGACAATGACCGAGGATACGCCAAATTCTGTGAAGAGCTCACGCACCCGGTCGATATAGGGAGTAATAGGTTCATGCTCCTTTGCGACAAGGGCCTGCATCCTCCGGTCGCGGATCATGAAGTTTGTCGCACTGGTATCCTCATCAATACAGAAGAGGCGGGCACCCCCTTCGAGTGCCTCCATGATATTTGCCGCCTGCGATGTGCTCCCGCTCGCATCCTCAGAAGAGAAAGAGCGGGTGTTTTTCCCGCCGGGAATGCCGGAGATAAAGGGGGAGATATCCACCGCCTCCACCCGCCTCCCGTCTTCGGCACGAATCTTCACCGCCGCCGGGTTGCTCACCACATACTCACGCCCGTCACCGGGGATGTGGGTATACACTCCCGCCGTGATGGCATCAAGCAGGGTGGACTTCCCATGGTAACCGCCGCCCACAATAAGGGTCACACCGGCAGGAATACCCATACCCGTCAGAGCACCGGCATTCGGGAGATCGATTGTTACCCGCAGGGCGGGCGGGGTGGCAAACGGCACCACATCATCCGAATGCATGGGCCGATCAGATGCACCGCTCTCCCGCGGCAGGACGGCGCCGTCTGCAACAAATGCGACAAGACCACGTTCCCAAAGCAGACCACGAAGGAGATCCGCATCCTCTGCCACCCCGATATGATGATACAGGTGAGACAGGTCATGAGCACGTGCCACCAGAGACGCCGCAACAATCGCCGGTAAACGCTCAAAAAATACATTTTCAGCCTCCTGCCCGGCAATCCTGCGCCCAAAAGCGGGCAGACCAACGACAAAACGCCCTTCAACACCGGCATCACTGATATGAACCGACGTGCGGTCCAGAATCTCCTGTCCGGGTGTATCCATTGCGATAAGGCCGCTTTTTCCACTGCCGGACCGGATGCTGCTTTTTTCTGCAGCCTGACAGAACGCACGGGTGAGATAATCACAGAGTCCCCGGCGGCGGGAGGGAGTGTTCCACATATCGGAAGCAAACCCGGCCGCTGCAGAATCAACCAAAACCCGCACCCGGGACGGGGATGCAAAGGGATCTTTCTGCACGTGATCAATACAGAGCACAAAGGTATCGAAACGGTACCGGCCCCGGATATCTCCATAATGCCCGTAGCTCTGTTTGTTTATCCGGCAAAGAAGGGAGCGAAGCGTTTCTGCAGGCTGCATCACGGTCATGTACAAAACAGAGTTGGCAGGAGGAACAATAAGCACTTTCATCTTCAGATACCCCGGCCATGAGTCGTCTGAGGGGAGCATGCACCCCGTGCATCTGGCCACCGTAATGATACGATTCTCCTGCCCCCCATGCTCCGACAAACCATCAACGAGATAGGTGCATCTGGCCACCATAATGATACGATTCTCCTGCCCCCCATGCTCCGACAAACCATCAACGAGATAGGTGCATCTGGCCACCATAATGATACGATTCTCCTGCAGCACCGACAGGATGGCCGTCGGGTGCCTGACCGGCGGAGAAACCATAGCAGCAGATGTGCAGGTTCACCGGGATGAGATGAGGAGCTGCATCAGGCGGGGTATGCCCGCCATACCGCCCCTCACCCCCGGGTATCGTCGTCCCCAAATCCATTGATCAGGAATTTATTTCTCTTTGTATACCTGAACCACTATCTATGAACCGTAAGAACAATATGAGGTCTGCTGGACCCACGCGCCGGACACAAACCGCACTTCTCATCCTTGTCGTTATCGCAGGATGTGCCATCATCGCTGCCCAACCGGCCCTCGCGGCTCCCGTTACGCCCGGCGCCAGTGCAGTGCCGGCTGAGATCAACATCACCAAGGCCATTGCAGCGATGAATGCGGCATTCGATGCAGGGAACTGGCCGCGGGCTGCTGCGTATGCAGAAGTTATCACCACCAGTGATGAGCATGCACCGGCCGACGTCTGGTGCAGATGGGGATATTCCCTCCGAATGATGGGAAAGTATGACAAGTCCCTTATTGCAGCATCCGCTGCCGTTGAAAAAGCGCCTGATTCAGTGGAAGCATACCTGAACCGGGGATACACCTATCTGGCACTCGGTGAGTACCAAAACGCACGCCTTGATGCCGAAGAGGCACTCGCACTCGATTCGATGAACGCCACGGCATACCATATCATCGCATCCGGCCTTCTGGGACAGGATGACCCGAAAAATGCACTGATTGCCATCAACACCGCTCTTGCAATGGATCCGGATGATGCACGGTATCTCAACACCAAAGGGATGGTGCTCATGAAAATGAAAAAATATGGCGATGCCGTCACTGCCCTCACTGAGGCAACGGAATCATTAAACGGGTTTATTGCACCTTATCCTGGCATCGTTTCTCCTGAAGAGAACCTGATCATTGCCCAACAACTGTTTGATGACAACAAGGCACCGGTTGAACTGATCGTTATTGCCGCTCTCGTCATCCTCGCCGTCGGGGCCGGGGCGATATTCCTGCAACGGAGAAAGTGAGACACAGGCAAGAGAAGGGGGTCAGATAAGAGAAGGGGTCAGATAAGAGAAGGGTGTCAGATAAGAGAAAGGATTAGGCAAGAGAAGGGGTCAGACAAGAAACGGAAATGTCGAAGAGCAGATAAAAGAAAAAGAAGAGAAAAACCAAAACCAAAACCAAAACCAAAACCAAAACCAAAACCAAAACCAAAACCAAAAACAAAAACAAAAACAAAAACAAAAACCAAAACCAAAATCAAAATCAAAATCAAAAACAAAACCAAAACCAAAACCAAAATCAAAATCAAAAACAAAACCAAAACCAAAATCAAAAACAAAAAACCATGCTGCACTTCGAGAAAAAAGGTATTCGTATCCTGGGAATCGCAGAGAGTTATCGGGGCAGAGAACAGTCCCTCATCTGCGGCATTGTCATGCGGCGGGACGGGATCATTGACGGGTGCGCATCCTCCCATGCAACGGTGGGCGGGATGGACGCAACAGACGCGGTGCTCGCCCTGTGGAACCGCCTGGCGCGTGCAGACATTCAGGTGATCATGCTGGGGGGAACTGTCATCTCCTGGTTTAATGTCATCGACATCGTTCAGGTGCACGAACGCACCGGGGTGCCGGTCATATCGGTGACCTATGAGGATTCCCCCGGTCTCGAAGACGATATCCGCTTCCACTTCCCGGATGACGAAGAACGACTCCGTGCCTATATCGCCCTTGGAAAACGAATACCCTGCACGCTCTCAACCGGGGAGACGGTATATCTCCGTGCAGAGGGCATCTCTCTCGATGATGCTATCCGTATCTGCACCATCTGCACCATCCAGGGAAAAATCCCTGAACCGGTGCGGGTGGCACGCATTATTGCACGGGGATTTTTTTCAACGGATCCGGACACCATCATGCCGGTTCAATAAAAAAAGAGATAAAACGGATTAAAACTCAATACCCCGGCGGGCCTGCACACCGGCCGCATAATAATGTTTGATCTTTTTCATCTCGGTTGTCAGATCGGATGCTTCAATCAATGCGGGCGGGGCATACCGCCCGGTGCAAATAACATCAACGTGGGGGGCCCTGCCGGTGAGCGCAGTGATCACATCAGACACATCAATCATGCCGTAATGGAGCGCCACATTGACCTCATCCAGGACAACCAGATCATATGCACCGGATTTGAGCACGTCAGCACAGGACGCCAGTCCTTCGCGGGCCGCGGAGATATCTCTTTCATCCGGACGCCCGTCAATAAACCGGCCCTTTCCGTACTGCACAATGGTAAATTCCGGAAATGCCTCCGGAAGAGCGAGTTCTCCGGTCTGAATACCTTTGATAAACTGAGCAAAATAAACCCGGCGCCCGGCCACAAGAGAGCGGATACTGACGCCCAGCGCCGCCGTTGTCTTTCCTTTGCCATCTCCGGTATAGACCTGAATATATCCCTGTTTCATGCGAATATGTTCTTTTAACGAGTAAATGCCGAAATAATTTCCGGTTTAAAAAAAGGCATACCTCAAATGAGAAAGCCACATGCAGCCACAATCTAAAATGAGAAAGATTCATTCAACCACAGCCATTAATGAGAAAGCCACATGCAGCCAAAGTCCAAAATAAAGTTCCTTTCAGGCATTGCAGGCGTCTTAACGAATCCGAAAGCTATGTGTTACGCGGACGCAGGTATGCACGACGTACAGCATCGATGGCAAGATATACCCCGATCAACACACCAACCATCACGAAGAGGATGACGATCGGATCAGTAACATATTCCCGGGCATAATCACCCGCGATTATTCCGGCACCTACAGAAACAAGAAGTATAGCCAATTCAATTCTGTCGAAGGCAACCATGGGTACCTGTTTTTCCCTTTCAGAAATAAAAGGTGTGGTTCTCTCTCTCTCTCTCTCTGGCATCAGGCCTGGGACGGATGATTTAGTAATGCATGGTTTTGCGACGGATGATTTAGTAATGCGTGATTTTGCGACGGATGATTTAGTAATGCATGATTTTGTGATGAGTAATTTTGCACAGTAATCCCGGCTGTTTTATTCCCATGTTGGTGTGACGAACTGTTAGTATCCGTTGGAAGATGACCGCTACATTCCACATGGTTGCTGCAGGGCTCTTTAGGCGCGCATACCGCCAGCGTGTGCTGAGGCATACCAATGTGCTGTATGAGAGAAAGATAAAGAACAGGCGTTCACTCTGCACATCCGGAAAACGATAAAAATCGCAAAATGTAGATAAAAACAGTATTTTTGCATCAGAGGGGTGTGCGAAAGATTTATATGCATTAACAGCGTTAACTATGACTATGCAAGAAATTAACGCCGTTAACAGTGTACGGCTGCCCCCCTCATCGAAGCGGGTATTAACCCTTCTTGAGGATGGAAAAACAAGGACATTCAAACAAGTGACCGAGGAGATAGACATTTCACCCCGTACGATCAGGTATGCCATTAAAAAATTAAAAGAGAATGGGCTTATCATCGAAAAATTTAATTTCAGAGACGCCCGTCAGGTGCTGTATCAAAGCAAAGACACCATCAGGTCTGACGATGCACAGAAGGCAACGGCATGAACCCGGCATCCTGCGACATAATGATCTGTGATGAAATAGTACGGCAGTACCTGCCCCAGATACGGGCTGAAGTGGTATCCCGAATGGTAACTGAAAAAGGTATTTCTCAGAAAATGGTTGCAGGATATATGGGAATTACCCCGGCGGCGGTATGTCAGTACGTCAGCAGAAAACGGGGATGTAAATGCATCGTGATATCAGATGAACTCAACGAAGTCATTGATCGATGGACATGGTCTCTTATTCACGGCGACACGAGAGTGACGATCTGTGACATCTGCAGATGTGTGCGGAAAGAACAAAATAAATAGCCGTTCGTCTGATGACACCGGCGTCCAACCGGTCCGGATACCATGCAGATGTCTTTTTCAGTGAGACAAACAGACCCTTTTTTTCACCCGATTCCCCGCGAACAGGCGTCAGTCCGATAACCAACGTGAAATACCACGCCCTCTAGGGCATTGTAGTTCACCACCCGCCGGTTATATTACAGGGATTAATTGATTGCGAGGCAGATTGCAATGTAACAGAGACGTTTAGGCGTTCATCCGGGGATTTCATGAACGTTAGTGTATTCATTCGCAGACGTAATCTCAGTATTTTCAATTCTCTGAATCACTTCAACAGCTTCACGTGTCAGAGCTACCTGTGTCCCTCTCCCCATATGCTCAATAGTGATTATTTTCTCCTCATGGAGTCGCGCTATCCTCCCGTTCACTGTTGATGGTGCGATACCCATTGCATCTGCAATATCACGCTGGGAAGTATCCAGGTGACAGCGGAGATAAGAGATAATTTTCCTATCAGTTCCATTCTGATATCTGCATGCCACAATACAGTCGTATCCAGACATGACCAGTTTCCGAGGGAGGTAGCGTGAGAATATTCCGTCCCGGATGCAGGCAATTTTATTATACCGAGAGAGTACCGAGAGATGGTAACGGAGTGTTCCGCGGTTTATGCCGGTTTTTCTTCGGAGTGCATTGAAATGGATGCCGGGGTTCTCCCAGATAGTATTGAATATCTGAGTTCGTGTCGTATTATCAAGCACTGATTTACCGGAAATGGTGCGAAATCCTAAGTAAATTCCAAACCCGATACCCGAAAAAAAGAGGAACTGTATCGGCATAACCAGAGCAGGCGATAGAGAATGGAAGATATGACAAATGAGATCCGGAGGGCTCATCTGCCACCACGGTACAGGCACGCCGGTGCCATCAGCACCAAACAGGGGAATATACACAAACTCCAGGATGCAAAATCCGATGAACAGGACATATAATGCAAGTAAGAGAAAATTATGAATAATATCCGGGCGTTGATTTATAGGTGTGTCACCACTTTCCCAAGGTGGTTCTCCGGTTGTCATTGTTCAGGTTTCTGCACGGACACATATAACTTCTCTGTGCCGGAGCGTAAACTGTCCAAAAAGATGATTCAGATTCTGGCACAGAGATCATTTACATGCACACATATGAATCTCAGTCGGAGGGTGTACTTACACCCCCATGGCAGCATCAGGACACACTGATATGTCCTGTGCTGTTATATTCCGGCCCTTTGGGCGGAAGGAGTATTGTGTATGAAACAATTTGCTATCAAAATGGGACAGGTCTTTATTCTTACCATTTTCCTTGCATCTGCATGTACCGGCATCGCAAGTGCTTCAGAAGAGAGAGGCCTCATCAGATCGGATGCCAGTGAAGCGCAGTTGGAATTAATTAACGAACTCCATGGACAAGACATCACTGTCCTTGAATACATGGAGATAGTTCATCCTGAACACCTGGTCGGGGTGTCGGATTTAATGAAAGAGAATATGGCGAGCCAGAGAATGAACTGGTGGGGTAAAGAACCGCTAACCGACGAAAAATCAAAAGCGGATCGTGCAACAGTCTCTGTCACCGCCACAGGGTATACAGCCGACTGGCGAACAATACACTTTGGGGGCAGTTGTGCTGCATCAGGACTGCAGAATCCCCCTTGGTATATCTATGCTGAAGCGTTCCTTATTGACCGGGATACCGGGAAAAATGCAGATTCAACAGCAGCAAGTTCACGAAACGTCTGGTCGGTTTCCGCACCGAAGGATAAGTTATATCCTGACAATGGCCAGTATTATGTACACGCTTGGGGGTACATCCCAACACCATATTATGCTGAGGACTATGATGACACCGGCGTGTTCAACTTCCCTTAACTCTTTTTTTTTGAACCATCTGAACTCCGCGTTCCTGATGAGCTTCATCTTTAGCTGCCTGTTTTTCATGCCTGCAGTTTCAGCAATGGAGGAGCCGGGGACAGAAACAATTCTCTTCACACTTCAGGGGGAACCGACGAATATGATCATTGACGGGGATCGTCTGTTCTGGCTTCAGGATAATAAATTTTTGAATTATACTGAAAGAGGAATATATATATACAATTTCTCAGAAGATTCGAAGAGATGTATCCGCCATATTCCACCCCCATCGGACAGGGGTACATGGAGCTTTTATGCACCGGTAATCTCTGGTAACCAGATAGTCTACCAGGAAGGGAAGGCTATCATGCTGACAAATAGTATCACAGGACAGACTACTCAGCTGACGAATTCCGATGATGAAACCGTTCCTGTGTCCGCGCTTAAATATAATCAAAATCCCTGGATTGATAAAGATAAAATTGTCTGGACCGAACATAATGCAGAATCATATTCCAGTTTCTCCGGGGGTAAAATCGTGCTGTACAATCAGACGAACGGTGAAAAACAATATGTTCCGGTAGGTATGCCGGGATACCAGAATTCTCCGAGAATATCCGGGGACGATATTGTCTGGAGGGACTATCGTCAAAGCGATGAGAATAACCCGGATCTTTATCACTTCAACCTCATTACTGCACAGGAGAACATGCTTCCTACTGAAAAATCTGTGATTGGCATACCCTTTGTTATGGGTGATCTGATAATATGGACCGAGATGATACAAGGCGTCCACACCATTATCGATTATTCCCTCTCTTCTCAGACCCGGACTGTTATCGGACCGGGAAGTGTGAATGATGGGCATGTCCCGCCTGTTTCTGAAAGACGAATTGTTTGGCTGAAGTCTAAAAATCCTCTCAATGTCAGAGAAGAATCAGGGGCGATTATGGTTATGGACCTACATTCTGGAGAGAAGTCTCAGTTAACACCCTTTGAGAAAGGTCTGTCATTTCCCGCCATTTCCGGGGACAGAATTATATATACACGGGGCGCTGGTAAAAATGAGTTTCGGGAGCAAAGGGAAGTCGTACTGTATACTCTTCCACCTTTGGATGCTGATATTGAGGGGGGATTGGATGCCGGAACCGGGAACACAAGCGGGAATTCCCTCCCTCCATCTGCAGTCGACAGTCTTGCCCCAAAAAGGGCAGATGCTGCGTTGCCAGGTATTTCCTTCATCACCATTATGGTAAGTCTGGTGGTTTGTATTGCAATGGTTGCCCTTTGGAGATGGTGGAGATAATGAAATGGTATTCTTTTCTCACTCCCGTTTTTTAGGCCAGCAGGTATTTTGGACATGGAGGTAGATTCCCGTGCCCCTCATAGACGATATCTGCCGGGGTCCGGGCTACTGCCAGGGCGAACCATTCCGGGGAAGGGAGATTATGACAGATACCATCAGCCGTTATCGTGCCGGTGGCGTTTGAACGCTTTGATAGTGTCCACAGCTCCAGGCAGGGGTGTTTGCCGGTGACCCTGCCTCGATGAGGGTGCGGGAGAAGTGCGGGATTTGTCCAAGAAACGGTGATGCACGATACCATTACGAAGAACGGGGTTGTGATGGATGAGGTGGTGCACACCCGGTTCCGGGGTGAATCAAATTATGAAAAGAATATTTGTGAAAATGATTTGAATCATAACTCAGGTGAGGAAAAAAACCCTCAAAAATCCCCGCCATTCCATGTGATTTTGCAATCCCCGTTTCTTTTTTTCCCTCCTCAATAACCCGTAAAATAATTGCATTCTGTCCGGATATGGATGACCTGTTCCATCCAATCTCAATCAGGTATTCTCCCGGCGTCATCACTGATGTGTCAAGTGTGTGTTCCCAGTAATTCTCCTGAATCCCGCTCTCTGTCAGGACGGTTGTGGTGGGTATTACCAGAATGCGCTGACCGGATCTCTCGATCACAGAAGTATCATACAATCGCACTATGATATGATTGTCTGGTGCCATATTCATGGTACCTTGCAGTTTCAGGCATTCTCCATTAGGAATTATAAGGGGCGTCTGTTCCTCATTTAATACATGCAACACAGGCTCCTCCACGTATACCGTATGATGTATACATGAATCATCCGTATCCATGTCTAAGATCTGGTTTATCAGGCGCTCAGCACTATCGGAAACAGCAGGGATATCCATGAATTCCGGGTCCACTTCCAGAATTTGTCTGCCATCAGCCAGATTTACCTTGTATCTTTTTACCGACTCGATTACATTGAGTGAGTATTTTTCGT
Source organism: uncultured Methanoculleus sp. (assembly GCA_964523185.1). Lineage (GTDB taxonomy): Archaea > Halobacteriota > Methanomicrobia > Methanomicrobiales > Methanomicrobiaceae > Methanogenium. The sequence continues at coordinate 4,355 of CAZFXY010000006.1, read as the reverse complement.
CACCGCCTGGATCCTGAACAATTACCATAAACGGGCCGCTCCGGTATTTTTCAGTATCTTCTGCTTTGTAGGTAAAGTGCCCGTCTGGATTGGTCTCGACAACTATGGCATCAAAGAACGAAGGGCCAATCCTCCAGACCATAACAGATCCATTACCGTAGCCATCCCCGGTTATGGTGATGGGATCTCCTTTTGCGAGCACGTCATTACTGCTTGCCTGTATATGCAGGTCTGCTGCACATGGAGTGATTAATCCGATAATCCCTGATATTATCAAAATCATCATCAAAATTACCTGAGAGTATTTCCGTGCCATATTTCATACATCCTGAGCCAGATAGCTTAATACAGGATCATCAGGATGCAATATATGATTTCTGTGCAGGAAGTCGAACTGATGCCAGGCTCCCCTGCATCCTGAAAATTATCCCCACAAATTAAACATCTCAGGTAACGATATCTCTGGGTATGAAGGATGCCTCTGCAATCATCTATACGGATGGTGCCTCACGCGGAAACCCCGGCGATTCAGCGTGGGCCTATATGATACTGGATACAAACGAAACGGTTGTCACAAAAAAATCCGGGTTCTCTGGGTATGCAACCAATAATCAGGCGGAATATTTTGCCATCATCAATGCACTCTCAGATGCCGCACAGCAGGGGTTCAGAGATATCGCCCTCTACTCCGATAGTGAACTGGTCGTCCGTCAGCTAAAGGGAGAGTACAAGGTCAGAGACAGCTGCCTGCGGCAGCTGTATATGAAAACGATGGGCCTCGTCAATGCGTTGGATTGCGTTTCTTTTACCCATGTACCGCGTTCACACAGAAGCATTGCCGTCGTCGACGCCATGTGCAATGAAACGCTGGATCGAATAAAAAAGGGAGAGAAAATACCCGTATGCGAAGAGATATTCAAGAAAGACGAGATTCAGATGAAGCCGGTGGGAATAGTCAGGTCCTCCTATGCAGAACAAAAGGATGCGCCCCGGCAGGGACGGTTGTCCGACGAACTGGCTGAAATTCACATCTATCCCGAATATGCGGATGCGTTGCACACCATTGAAGCATGCACCCACCTTGTTGTGCTCTGCTGGTTTGACCGGGCAGATCGTTCACTCCTCAGGGCAACCCCGCCCGGACGACAGAGCGAGCGGGGGGTGTTTGCCATCCGATCACCGGGACGCCCGAATCCCATCGGCCTTGAAGTCGTCGATCTGGTAGCGGTGCGCGGAACACACCTGACCGTCCGCGGACTCGACGCCCTCGATCATACCCCGGTACTGGACATCAAACCCTTCATTGATTTAGACATCGTTCAGACGACAAAGAAAGGGTAGACCCCTGATGGTGCAGAGATCACGCTATCCAAAGAAATACGCACATATATTCATCTGAAACATTGGAACCATATATAATCTGAAACATTGGAACCATATATAGATTGATGCAGGAAGAATGAAAGAAATCATTCATACTTTAGATGACATAGATATAGTACAGAGAATTAACGAAGGAGAATATTATGACAGAAAATACCAAAAAACCAGAACCGGCATGTGATGGCAACTGTGCATCATGCGCAACCGCTACCACGTGCGATGATCCAAATAAGAAGACCGCCAGTGGAATTGAACGGGTAAAGATCGATGTAAAGCACATCATTCTCGTTCTTTCCGGCAAGGGTGGCGTTGGAAAGAGCACAGTGGCAACAAATCTTGCGATGTCTCTTTCAAGCAAGGGATATAACACCGGAATTGTTGATCTTGACATTCATGGCCCAAATATCCCCAAGATGCTGGGTGTTGAAGACAAACGCCTTGAATCACGGGACGGAAAGACGATAGAGCCGGTTCGTATCACCGGAAAACTGGGCGTGGTGTCCATGGCCTTTTTGCTCCCTGACACCACGAGCCCGGTTGTCTGGCGTGGCCCCATGAAATTTACCGCAATCAAACAGTTCCTGGAAGACGTGAACTGGGGTGACATGGAATATCTTGTTGTTGACCTCCCGCCCGGCACCGGTGATGAAGCACTGGCTATTGCACAGCTCGCACCCAACATCGATGGCGCAGTGATTGTCACAACGCCTCAGGATGTCGCAGTAATGGACTCAACAAAGGCGGTAAAATTCATTCAGCAGCTTGATCTGCGCGTCATTGGAATCATTGAAAATATGAGCGGAATGGTCTGTCCACACTGTGGTGAACCAATTGACCTCTTTGGTGAGGGTGGCGGGAAAAAAGCTGCCGAAGAACTCAACGTTCCCTACCTCGGTTCAATCCCTCTTGACCCTGAAATGCGCAAAGCAGGCGATGAAGGCCGACCGTTTATCATCAGAAAAGAAGGAGATGACCAGCACCGGATTACGTGGGAACATGTTGACGCGGTAATGGATAACATTCTCAAAGAAATCAAAAAATAACACCTTTTTTCCGCGGCTCATGGTGATACCTGCTGGTATTACCGTCAGAAACGAATAACATCGTAGACAGAGGAATAGTATTCCATGGAATATACCAGCATTATTATCGGAAATGGAGAGGAACTTGAGATATATCAGATGCTTGTTCCCTGTCTCGAAAACATCGGGGAATTTCCTCAGTTAATTGAACCATTATACCTCAAAGCGATGGAACTGAATGAAACCGACGCCGATCATTTCCGTTTCGCACTCGTGCGGCTTCAGGTATTTGCAGATATTCACCGCTATGTCGACAGTGAAGAAATGCAGAGAATGAAATATGTGGCCCAGATCCTTGAGAAAGTAATATTTGGCAATCTCATGCTGGAAACACAACCGTATCCATCAGAATAACCGGTAGAACCAGCGCCACTCCTTTCTTTGGAGGGGTTCCTTTTTATTTGTTCAGCGTGAACGGGGTGGCTATACTACCGGGGGAAAAACATATGTCATCATGGAAATGCCAGATCTGTGGCTACATTTACAATGAATCGGAGACCGCATCAACCATTCCCTTCGCCGATCTGCCGGTGACGTGGAAATGTCCGGTCTGCGGTGCAGGAAAAGACGCATTCGAACAGATTGATGAGACGGATGAGCATGCATCGGCCACCACAACCGTGTCAGATGTCATCATCTCTGAACTCGTCGCATGGGGGATCACCCTGATTTTTGGTTTGCCGGGCACATCGTCCCTTGGTCTGGTGGATGCCATCAGGAAAAACAGTGATATCCGCTATATTGTTGTGCGTCATGAAGAGAACGCAGCAATGGGCGCATCTGCGTACAATAAACTGACCGGGAAAATCGCCGCCTGCCTCACGATTGCAGGCCCCGGTGCGACCAACTTAGCGACCGGGTTGTATGACGCAAAGGAAGATCATGCATCGGTCATCTCCATCAACGGACAGGTTAAAGCTCAGTATGCAGGGCCGGGCGGCTTTCAGGAGATCGACCAGGACGCATTCTTCCGGCCTGTGTGCGTGTATAACAATACCATCTACGACAGAGACAAGACCGTGCTTCTCCTTACCCGCGCCCTGAAATTCGCGACCATCCGGCATGGTGTCGCTCAGCTCTCCGTGCCAAACAACATTCAGAAGATGCCCCTTGATGTCAAAAAATGTGAAAGAGAGACGTGCACGGATTCATTGGTATTGCCTGATGCAGATGCGATCGCCCGTGGCGCAGAGATGATCAATGCTGCCAAAAACCCGGCGATCATTGCAGGATGGGGGGCATTTCACTATCCGGACCACATTGCATCACTCGCAGGGAAACTAGGCGCACCGATCATTACGACCTTCCGTGCAAAAGGTATTTTGCCGGACAACCATCCCTGGAATCTGGGAATACTTGGCAATGTGGGCTCACCTGCCACACGGGAATGGGTCGATGAGGCTGATCTGTTGATCACCCTTGGTGTGGGATTTTCAAAACACACGAATGTCCCGCTGAAAACGCCTATGGTTCAAATCGACATTGACCCGATAAAACTGGGTATTTCTCCCAGGGCAACGCCCCTCTGGGGAGATACCGGCTTGATTCTCAGCGCTCTGGACCCTCTGATAGACCAGCGCACTGCCGATAAAAACCAAAAGAGAGTGACCGCCATGAAGGCAGAATGGGACAGACGGCGGGATGCAGAGGCCGATGCATCCAAAAAACCCATCCGACCCCCCTATATCATGAGTGTACTGTCTGAGGTAGTGCCGGAGGATGCCATTATCTCTGTTGATGTGGGTGAACATCAATGGTGGTTTGGAAGAAATTTCCGGATGAAAAAACAGCGGTTTGTCATGTCAGGATATCTCGGTGCCATGGGATTTGGGTTCCCGGGCGCTATTGCAGCAAAACTTGCCTGTCCGGAAAAAGATGTGTTCTGCATCA
>CAZFXY010000005.1:0-27581 GCA_964523185.1 uncultured Methanoculleus sp. | reverse complement strand
ATCGCCTGCCTTCGGAACCATGCCGCCGCAGACCTTACAGTATTCCCCTTCATCATCCGCCATGTATCACTTCACCTTGTTTTCCATCCGGGACTTCATCCAACACACCAGCCTGAAAGTCATTCCACCAACTCCTGATCTATGCCCGGATCATCACCAGCATCATCTTAAACCGTGTCACCGCAGAGAGGGCATGCGGTGCATTCGCCGGGAAGATGATGGTGTCACCCGTTTTCATCAGATGCGTCTCTCCAGAGAGCCAGATTTCACACTCTCCGTCCAGAATCGTAACTACCGCGTCATACGGCGCAGTATGCTCACTGAGCCCTTCATCCTCGTCAAACGAAAAAAGGGTGATTGTGCCCACCGGTTTGTTCACGATCATCCGACTTGCAACCGCACCGTCCTGGTATTCCACGAGGTCTGCGAGGTTCAATACCTTTCCTTTCACTTCATCCCGATTCTTTCCTGACATATCAGTACTTCACCTGCTGTATGCCCATGCATACGGTAATGTCCGATATTTGGTCCAGAACTGCAATAAAGGATTTGTATGAAACAGGAAGGTATCCATCGGGATACCATCCCATTTTATCAAAGGGTAACGCCTTTCACCTGCGCCGGGTATGCAGATGCTGGGACAAACGATAAAAGACCAACCAGGAAAGGACTGCCACACCAGGTACCAGGAGGAGAAGACGATCTACCGGAATGTGATACACATACCCCGCAGCAATGACCACTGCTGCCATGCACACCAAAACCTTTGCAAACCAGACCGGCCGCCGATCACGGGAGTCCCCCGTATGGATGCCACCCTTCAGGTGCAGGGTGGAGAACGGAAGAAAGGGTTGCAGACCACTTATTGTGCAGCAATCTTCTGCCAAATGAAGAATACTCCCACAGAAAAGCCCTGCATAGGCGAAGATGAGCACATCCGTCCACAGGCCCATATGTATGCAAAGGATGCCTGTTAACGCACAGATGATCGCCACCGCGACAGACACTCCACACACGGTGTGGAGAGAACGCCGGTGACGGCCGTCAAATCGGTATCCTGTCACCCAATAAACACACCGAACGGCGGATACCATCCCAATGCACAGACAGGAATAGATGAACCCCCCACAGCTCTTCAGATGCAGACCCTGTGCAGCAACGAGATCCACATCCGGCAGATAACACCCGCCAAAGACCCCGGCCAGAAAGCAGACGCACCAGCAGACGCATACACCAGTGAGATTTGACGAAAGAAGCGGCGAAATACAGAGAAGTGCGGTCGCCATTGAGAGGACAACATGGTCATCCCCCCTCACCTGCCGACCACCGACAGCCCGGCCATACCTCTGCCCCTTCCGGTCGCCGGCACCAAGGCACCATCAGGCCGAGCAGGTGCATACCAATGAGGGCAGAAAAAATACATCGCATCACATTGGATGCTGTTTCAAAATAAAGGCGACGACCGCGGTCCGAAACTGTTTTTGCACCCTTTTCTCGGTAAAAAAAAGGATGACCCGGTTGCAGCACCTCAGATGATACGGGTGCCTTTCGTAGGCTTCGGCACCTTCACGACGAGCACCCGAAAGACCGCGTCACTCCGGTTGAACCAGCGGTGTGGAATCCCGGCCGGACTCTCAACGAGCTGATCTTTTCCCACCACTTCCTCCTCCTCGCCGATCTCAACGACCCCGGTACCTTCGAGGACATAGAAGAAGACATCAACCGGGGTGATGTGTTTTTTCAGTTCCTCACCGGGCTGGAACGTAATGACGACTGCCATCGCATGTTCGGTATCATAGGCCACACGGGCATCCACATGATGCGGGTTTTCTCCCACCGGCAGGCTGGCGATATCAGTGATTTTCATACGACTTCAGTCGTCCCAATAGATAATAAAGATACCAGTGCACGGATGGATACCCATCAACCATCCGGCTTCAGTGGCCATCCCGGCTTATTTATCTCCCCTTGCTTCGGTTCTCTCCAGCGACTGACGGACGAGTGAGCCCACGGTAGCGGAGAAACCGGGCACCCGGCGTACGTCCCGTTTCCGGTCCATACCATCCGCCCATGCCATCCCGGTGAGAGGGATCCCGGTGATTGCAAAAAATGCTGTCGCGATTGCACGCAGGGGTGTGAAATTTGCCTCGCCCTCCCTGCCACAGACACCGAAGAAAAGCCCGGTCTGACGGGTTTCGTGATCTACTCTGGTGAGTGTGCGGTGGGCATGATATGCCTGGAAGCGGTCGATAAAAGTCTTCAGAGCACCAGGAACACTACAGGAATAGACCGGGGTACATACCGCAAGCACCCGGCAGCGTTGCACTAACGCAAATACCTCATCCATATCGTCAGCAAAGGTGCAATAGCCGGTGTTATAGCACTGGTAACACCCGATGCAGGGACGAATGTCCATATCATCAGGAGAGAGAACCTGCACCGTCCCCCCTGTCCGGATCGTCTCTGCTGCAATCAGGTCTGCAATCTGACCACAGTTCCCATCCGGGCGGGGACTGCCCTGGATGATCACCACATCTACCGTCTTTGCCGCCGGCAGGCACCGGGGGTGCAGGCGGCTGAAATACTCCACAGCATCTGTCGGGTGGTGCAAGAACGCCTCCTCCCACTCATCTGCCTGTCTGAATGCAACACATTTCGCATCCAGCCCCACTGCAGGCGTGTACTCATAGGTGTTGGTGAAAAACTCCGTCACCGTCCGCCCCAGCCCATCCGTAACCCGCACCCCATATCGTTCCATGCCGGGGTACAGATGGGTGAGATCGGTATTTACACAGGTAATTAAAAAGTCCCCCTGTGCCGTCTGCACCTTCCGCCGCTCCAATACGGTCTCAGGAATCATGATCCTGAATCTCCTATTGTTTCCCTCATCAAAAAGAACATCGGTCGGAAAAGGCAGGATAGTGTGTCGATTCCCACGATCAGGCATCACCATACCGCCAGGCAACTGCTGGAATATGAATAGAGAAGGAAGCCCCCTCCCCTTCGGTCCCGGTCTCGGTGATCGAGCATCCGGTGATGCCCAGTACCTCTCGGATAATAAAAAGGCCCAATCCGGTATTTGACCCGACACCTCGTTCAAAGATACGTTCTTTCTGGCTTTCCGGGACTCCAATGCCGTTGTCTGCCACCAGAAGCGTGCCTGAACCATCCGCACCTTCTGCAAATGATACATGAATTTCTGTCACGGATACACCGTGCCGGGCCGCGTTGTCGAAGAGTGTATAGAATACCTTGAAAAGCATTGCATCGGCATAAATCTCCAGAGTTCCCGTAGTACAGGAGATTTGTATCAGACGGAGATCAACAGCATTGGCCCCCTCTGCACAGACCACATCCACCTTCTGCCATTGTGGAGCACTTACCCCAAGATCCTGATAATCCCGGGTAAATGAAATCTGCCGGTAAATCCGCTGTGTTGCATCAAAAATTTTCTCAATATACGTGTGGCCCGGCGCATCATCCGGCGTCATCTCCTCAAGCAGTTCAGAGTATGATATCAGCACCTGCACCTGGTTTAGGATGTCATGCCGGGTCAGTGCTGAAAGGATGTTGAGCTTCTCGTTTGCCTCCCGCAGGGCGATCCGGTAGTGGTGTATCTCGGTGATGTCCATGAACGACACCACGATGCTTATCGGATCCCCCTGGTTATCCGATATGACGGTAGCAGACATCAGCAGATCAACTCCCTGCCCGTCTGCCGTTTTTCCGTGCTGCTCCCCGAACCAGCTTCCGGTCTCCCTGAGTGCCTGAAGTGCAGAGGAGAACTGTTCCTTCCAGCCTTCACTGAGATCAACGAGAGGGAAACCCACCAGTGTCTTCCCGTCATCATACCCGAGCATCCTCGCCAAAGCCGCATTTGCATAGCGAACGGTTCCCTCCATTGAAAGCAGCGCAATGCCATTCTGTGTCGCCTCGATGGCCGCATTCTTCAGGTGCAGATCCCGTTCAGCCTCGCGGATGTCAGTGACGTCCTCACCGGAACTCAGGGTGCTGGTGATCATCCCATCTGCGTTGCGTATCACGGTATTATACCAGAGAATTCTTCGGTACTCACCATCTTTTGTCAAAACCAGATTCTCTGCCACCTCGTCCCCCGGATGAACATCATTCATCAGCAGGCGTCCGAGCCGGTTGAATTCCCGATCTCTGACAGAGGACGGCAGGAATGTAGCGTACCAGTTCTTCCCGATGATCTCCTCCGATGGATACCCCAGAATCTCAGCACCTTTCCGATTTATGAGCTTAACCTCTCCATTCCGGTCGATAACAATGAACATGACCGGGGCGAGGTCCAGGTATTGCTGAAACCGGTCGCGTTCTTTCCTGACCTTCACCTCAGCCTGCTGAATCTCGCGAAAGAGTGTTTCATACGGTCTTCGGAATGCGGATACAACAAGCGCCTGGTATATCAGCGCAAAGGATGCCAGTTTAAAAAGATGGCCTGCAAGATTCGAAAACCCATATACACTGACATAAAAGGTGAACGACAGCTCAGCACAGATGGTGAGGACGATTGAGGCAACGACCAGCCAGAGGATGTCACGCTCAAAGTGAACACGATGCCGCCACAGGAGGTAAATAGCACATGCAAGGAGGATACCGATAAGATATTCACTCACAATCTTAAAGAGCGTGAGACCCGTTCCTTCCACATAGCAGGCCGGAAAGAGACCGGGAATAAAAACAGCTGTCACGAGGATGACTGTCGCTGCTGCATAAAGACCGAACACCCGGTATGGCTTCATCATCCGCCCAAACATCAGAGGCGCGACAAAAAGGGTGACCGCCTCCATGTACCGGGCAATGATCCAGAGCTGGGTGGGCAGGTCTGCATCATACCCGACAAAGATATTCATCCCCGCATAGGCAAGCGTGTGGATAAAATCTATACTGCCAATGAAGAGGTAGGCAATTCCTACAATGAGGAGGTAGGTGTTCTGTAAATGCCTGCGGTTATTCCACACAATGATAAAGATGGCAGCAGCGATGAGAACTGAGAACATCTCAACGATGACATGAAAAAGCAGGAAACTATACAAAGAGGTGAGTACGGCACCTGCAAGGATCAAGACAAGAACCGCAAAAAAAATACGGTTTTCTAAAAACACCCGGCCCGAAAGACTGGGCTCCCCTTTTTCCGATAAACGAATCTGTTCCCCCTCCTTTACTGCCGGCATTCATCGCCTATTCATGGCAGTATAATGGGCGGACATTTCCTTCGAGATATGATAACGTTACCTAAATCATAGTAAAGACAAAATCCCTCATCATGGAGATACACGGTCCCTTTTGTTTTCACCCATAACGACAGAAATTTCTTTGCGTCTACACGACCGTGCACAACGTACGGATCGGGAGGCAAGCAGATCACAACCAAAGCAAGATATAAATATACTCCACAAGAAATACATAATACATCTGATCCTTAATCCCCAAAATATCCTCAATTAACCCCAAGAATATCTAAATATGTGGTGATAACGTGAGAAAACTGATTCATTTGCTCCTTACCCTCCTTTTATTGATATGCAGTATCGCATATATTATCCCAGCATTTGCCATATAACTCATTCACCTACCGACACCCCACACCCAAATTTTCCAAACCAAAATGCGGCCCTTCTACCGGCGACGCAGATCGAAAACCCAGCGGGATACACCTGGGGCCACATTGCCACACCGACGCATCCCTCCCACTACACATCCCATACCCCGGAATTTCGCCATGAGCATGTCAGTCTCTTCCGGAACGGTAAAAGTATAGAAATGAATGATCCCACCCCGACGAATCAGAGGAATAACCTCATCAAGAGCAGTATTCAGTCCATATGGCGTGGGAACAATTGCTCGATCATATTGCTCGTTGCAGGACAGCATCAGCTGCATCGCATCACCCTCAAAGACCGTAACTGCGTCCTGCACACGGTTTATCCGGATATTTTCCCGAAGGTAGCCACAGGCTTCAGGATTTATTTCAATTGCTGTCACCCGGGCACCCTGCCGTGCGGCAGGGACTACAAAGGGCCCAACGCCGGCAAAAGGCACCAGCACCCGCTCACCCGGCCGTACACAACCCCCCACCCGGTGGCGTTCAAAGGCAAGGCGGGGATTGTAAAAGGCAGTCTTCACATCCAGAGAGTAGGTGCAGCCATATTCACGGTGGATCGTTTCCGTATTTTCCCTCCCATAAATAACCGCATAGCCGGCCGTCCGGCAAGGGCCTGCCACCGGGGCCGTGCGCATGCAGACCGACCGGATGCTGCGGCGCTCCCCAACAATGCACCGGCCGATCACCTCCCGATAAGGCAGAAGGGCGTCAGGCAGAGAAACAACGGCCACATCCCCGATGACATCATAGTGATCTGGCACGAGGCAGGCAATATCCGGGGGCAGATGCGCCGCACAACGGGATGATAGTGACATCAATATCTCTCTATGTAGCCTTGGGAGATGGATAAACCATCGGATATTTCGGCCCACGAGAACCGTCCCGGGTCATGTAAGGCCGAGATCCCCTTTTATGCCCTGCAGGGCAGCGACCGAGAGGGTATAGTACGCGGACAGCTCCATATATGGCTCAATCTTTAGGATGCGTTCACGGTTGCACCCGGCGGCAAACGCCCGCTCCTTCATCTTCTTTTTCACGGTCTTTGCCGTGACATCGCTCAACGAACCACCCTTCACCATGGCACAGGCAATGATCAGGCCGGATATGTTGTCTGCAGCCGTGAGGCTGGCATCCACCAGGTTACCCGTATCTCCATATTTCCGATAGTTGTGCCATTGCACCGGGCCTGCCACCTCTTCGCCAAAGCCTGCGGCACGGAGCAGGTCCGCCCCCACCTCACCATGGCGCCCCATATCTCCATCCACCTCTTCATAGTCGATGTCGTGCAGGATGCCGATCACCTCCCACAGGTCTGCATCCTTTCCCAGTGCCTCGGCCGTTGCACGCATAATAGCGGCGGTGGCTCGACAATGGGCGATGAGACTCTCTTTTTCCACATGCTTTCGGAGAAGCAGGATGGCATCATCTCTCTCCATGAAAAGAGGATGTACGGCCAGGGAGATAACGTTCATCATCCGTAAATCGTAACAGTTCAGAAACCATATATTCCCACAGAATAAACCTCGTATACCACTATATTCCCGGTTTTTCCCGTCATATGCTGTTCTGTATCTCTGCCATGACAAAGAGAAGGGGGCGTAGAGAAAAAAAGACCAGAGGATAGTTTTCATCATGCAGGCACCAATAACCCTACCCCGACAGACTGTCACTGAGATTGTCTGCCATCGGAATTTTGTGAAACTGCTCGACTTTGAGGCCGAAGAGCTCCAGGCACTGCTTGCCCTTGCAAAACGCCTCAAGGCGGCAAAGAAGAACAGAAATGAACGCAAATACCTGGAAGGCCGCCAGATTGCCCTAATATTTGAAAAAAACTCCACCCGGACACGCTGCTCTTTTGAAGTAGCTGCACGGGATCAAGGGGCACACGTCACGTATATCGGGCCGTATGGTTCACAAATTGGCCATAAAGAATCAATTAAAGACACCGCCCGAGTCCTCGGACGTCTCTATGACGCGATTGAATTCCGGGGATACTCACAGGATAGCGTGGAGACCCTCGCTGCATTCGCCGGTGTGCCCGTCTATAACGGACTGACCGACGAGTCCCACCCCACCCAGATTCTCGCTGATATTCTCACGATGACCGAATCCACCGGTCGGTTACCGGAAAATATTTCCTTTTGCTACCTCGGGGACGGCCACAACAATACAGCCAACTCTCTGATGGTCGGCGCAGTAAAACTCGGTATGGACATCCGGGTATGCGGGCCGGCCTCGCTCTGGCCGGACACAGATCTGACGGCCACCTGTCAGGAGATTTCCGCACAAAGCGGTGCAACACTCACCATCACCGAATCCATTTCTGAGGCCGTTTGCGGCGTGGATTTTATCTACACCGACGTCTGGGTATCGATGGGGGAGCCTGAAGAGGTCTGGAACGAGCGCATCGCGCTGCTCCTGCCCTACCAGGTGACGATGGACATCATAAAGGCCACCGGAAACCCGGACGTACGTTTTATGCATTGTCTGCCCTCCTTCCACAACCGGGATACCGAGGTGAGCGAGGAACTCTTCCGCGTGACCGGCCATTCAGAACTGGAAGTTACAGACGAGGTCTTTGAGTCAGCACATTCCATTGTCTTTGATCAGGCAGAGAACCGCATGCACACAATAAAGGCCATCATGGTGGCAACCCTTGCCGATGACGCCTGTGCAGGAAAGGAAAGCGGAGCGCAGAAACGATGAGGATTGTCATTGCCCTGGGTGGTAATGCCCTCCTGCGCCGGAATGAACCAATGACCTCAGATGCACAGCGCAAAAATATCCGGGCGGCAGCAGGGGCAATTGCACCAATCACATCCGAACACGAGATCGTTATCTCCCATGGCAATGGCCCCCAGGTGGGCCTGCTTGCCCTCCAGGCCGCAGCCGCAGCCGGGAGAGGAGAGGAGGCAGTGTTTCCTCTGGATGTCCTCGGGGCCGAGACCGAGGGTATGATTGGCTACCTCATCGAACAGGAACTCAGTAATCTCCTCCCGGAAGATCAGCCTCTCGCCACCCTTATCACGATGGTAGAGGTGGCAGCAGACGATCCCGCGTTCAGTCATCCGACAAAGTTCGTTGGCCCACTCTACACTCACCCTGAAGCAGAGGCCCTTGCAGCCGCACATACCTGGTCTTTCCGACAGGACGGAGATGCCTGGCGACGGGTCGTCCCTTCACCCGAACCACTGCAAATCTTTGAGATACGTTCTATCCGCTGTCTGCTGGAGAACGGAACCATTGTCATCTGCACCGGAGGCGGAGGTATTCCAACGATGTTTGCCCCGGGTGAGAAACGATGTTTGATCGGTGCCGAGGCGGTCATCGATAAAGACCTCGCAAGTGCCCTTCTCGCCCGGGAGACAGATGCAGACCTCCTCATTATGGCAACCGATGTCAATGGGGCATACGAAAACTGGGGCACCCCGAACGCCCGGCGCATTATCTCCGCCCCGCCGGAGAGACTCGTTGCAGGGAACTTCCCGGCAGGATCGATGGGGCCAAAGGTCGAAGCAGCCCGCCGATTTGCCAGCATTCAGGGAAAACGGGCCGTGATAGGTGCACTTACCGATATCCCTGCACTGGTGGCAGGCACCGGAGGCACTCAGGTGTTCGCCGGAGCCCCGTACCGGACAATTGCTGATAATCAGAGCGGGATAAAAAAAACTGAGAAATAAAATGCCTGATTTCGGTGTACACTCAGAAACGGGAAGGCTGCGCACCGTGTTGGTCCATCGTCCAGGCGATGAACTGCGCCACCTCACCCCCTCAAACAGGGAAGCCCTTCTCTTTGACGACGTCCTCTGGGTTGACCGGGCCGCAGCAGAACATGATGAGTTCGTTTGCCTGATGGAAGCGGAGGGAGTTAGGGTCTGCCACCTCACAGATCTCCTCGAAGAGAGCATCCATAACAGCCAGGTCTGCCGCGAGGAACTGGCCACTTCCGCTCTGCAGACAGTGGGTGTCGGGACGCCTCTTGCAGAGAGACTGTATGCATACCTTATAGAAAGCAAACCCGCCGCACTCGTTCACCACCTCACAGCAGGCCTGCGATTTGGAGAACTCACAGGAGAAGAGACGGGACGATTAAAGGAACGCTCACTGGTCACAGCCGCATCCGATGCAGACGGATTTGTTATCCCGCCACTCCCGAATACCATGTATACACGGGACTCGTCCTCGTGGTATGCAGGCGGACTCTCCCTGAACCCGATGTACTGGCCGGTTCGGTGGCGTGAGACGATGAACGCCGCTGCAGTCTACCGTCATCACCCCGTCTTTGCCGGAAAAAACCTTTCGTTCTGGTACGGGGACATAACCGAGGCTCCCGGTTGCCTGCCTCTAGCCCCCGGCACCACGTCTCTGGAAGGCGGTGATGTGATGCACGCTGATACGAGAACCATCCTCTTCGGGATGAGCGAGCGCACCGGCCCCCAGGTGATCGAGACCATTGCATCCCGTCTTTTTACAGCAGACGCGGCAGACCGCATCATCGTCTGTCGCCTCAACGCCGATCGTGCTCATATGCACCTTGATACCGTATTCACCTTTCTGGATCCGACAACGGTCACCATCTACCCCCCGGTGATAGAAACAGCCTCTGCGTTCTCCCTCTACCCTGGAAAAGAAACAGACACGGAAGAGGTATCCTTCACAGTGGTGCGGGAACCGAGCTTCACCGGAGCTGTTGCAGACGCCCTCGGCGAGAAGCACCTGACCCTCATCCCCACCGGCGGGGACCGCTATGATGCCGAACGGGAACAGTGGGACGAAGGGAACAATGTAGTCGCCCTCCGCCCGGGTGTCATCGTTGCCTATGCCCGTAATACCCATACCAACCGCAGTATGGAAAGAGAAGGCATCGAGGTGCTCGAGATCTCCGGGGCAGAACTCTGCCGGGGCCGCGGTGGCACCCACTGTATGACCTGCCCGTTACATCGTGAACCACGATAAATTTTCAGATGTTCATCTCTTCTGTCTGGCATAGCCCTAAATAGAGTAAACAAGCGATAGAGCTACCAACCGGTATCCGGGGGAGACCAGGCCGGGTTATCCATGGGGGGATACGTTCTGGAAGAACAGATGATGTATACGTCACGGCCAGAAGACTCTGGAATTGACCGGAAATACGAAGAGGCCTTGGTTGCAGCAACCGCACAACTGGGTCACCTTTACCCGGCACGGGTGGCAGGAGAGGAAAGCCATGCACGTAAGACGTTTACCGTCTGGTCACCGATTGATGCGACACTAAGGATTGGTGATTTTCAGCAGTGCGGGAAAAAAGAGACAGAAGCCGCGATTCAGGCAGCGGCAGAGACCGCTACTGACTGGTCACATACACCGTGGGAGGCACGCAGTGCCTGCATCTCGGCGGCAGCAGACCGCCTGGAAGAGATGTATTTCTATCTCGCGGCACTCATCACCCTGGAATGCGCAAAGACCAGAGACGAGGCGCTGGCCGAAGTCGGTGAAGCAATGGCATTGCTACGGTATCACACCGATGTCATCCGGGACAATGACGGATTCCGGCGATCAATGCCCGCGGACACAACAACAGATCGCTATGAAAGCGTAATGCATTCCTATGGTGCATGGGCGGTTATTTCACCCTTCAACTTTCCGCTGGTTCTGGGGGCTGGTGCGGCTGCAGCAGCGCTTATCACCGGCAACACCGTTATCATGAAGCCGGCTTCTGCGGCACCTCTTTCCTTGCTGACCTTCTGCCAAATTCTTGAAGATGAGGGCGTGCCCGCCGGGGCGGTAAACTGCATCACGGGGAATGGTCCTGCCTTTGGAAAGGTGATCTCACGGTCACCCGCAGTTGCAGGACTGACGTTCACGGGATCGCGGGACGCCGGTATGTGGCTATATAAGGAGTTCACCACGCACCAGCCATATCCGAAACCGGTGATCCTTGAACTGGGCAGTAAAAATCCCTGTATCGTCACCGCACATGCCAACCTCAGAAAGGCGGCAGAGGGCATCTGCCGCGGGGCGTTCGGCTTTGCCGGGCAGAAGTGCAGTGCCACCTCACGGGTGTATGTCGAGCAGCCAATCTTCCCGGTATTTGCAGAGATGCTGGCTGAACGGGCCGCACGCTCCACCACCGGCGATCCACGAAAAAAAGGCGTATTTATGGGCCCGTTGATCAACCGTGCTGCAAAGGATCGTTTTGATGCAACGGTTGCAGCCGTTTCTGCCGCCGGAGGAGAGGTCCTCATAGGGGGCCGAAGTTCCTCTGGAAATGAGACACACGGGGCATATTTTGCAGAACCTACCATCGTAACCGGCATTCCGCATGACCACCCCGTGATGAGAGACGAACTCTTTGTCCCCCTGGTGACGCTGGCCACCTTCACCGGAATGGATGAGGCCATCAGACTCGCGAATGACACGGAGTATGGCCTGACCGCAGGCATATTCTCAGATAACCCCGCAGAAGTGGAGGAGTTCTTCTCCCGCATCCTGTTCGGGGTCTGCTATGCCAACCGGAAAGAAGGGGCAACGACCGGCGGGTGGCCGAAATATCAGTCATTCGGCGGATGGAACGGGAGCGGGTCAACCGGGCGGGGAGTGGGGGGGCCATATTATCTCTTTTCTTACATGCGCGAACAGGCACAAACGAGGCTGGTTCAGTGATACCAATGATGAAGACGATACAAAAATCAAAAGGCAGGTGGCACCTCGCGGGCCTCGGAGAGGCGATATCCTCGTGCAGGGCCTATAATGAACGGGGCATCCCCTGTATTATGCATCCTATGGGCGAATATGCAGAAGATCGCCAGGCAGCCGAGGAGGGCATCCATGCATATGAAGACTGCATATCTGCCATCCACCGGCACGGACTGGACGCATCAGTAGCAATCAAGCCATCCGCCATCGGTGCCGCCCTGCCGTCTGAGGCATTCCATGAATACCTCGAACAGATTCTCTCCCACGCAATGGCAAAACGCGTAGCCGCCGGAATTGATATGGAGGGCGCCCCGCTGGTGCATGACACTCTGGAAGCCGCCCTGCAGGCAGCGAAAAAGGGATACACCTTCACCCTTACCCTCCAGGCATATCTGAGGCGGACACCTGCTGATATCAACCGGGCGGCAGACGAAGGGATCTCTGTGCGCCTGGTGAAAGGGGCGTACCTCGGTGACCTGCACCAGCGTGATGAGATTGCCGCGGCATTCCGGACGCAGGCATTTCTTCTCGCCCGCAGGCACCCTCAGTTTGCAGTCGGAACACAGGACATCGATCTGATCCGATGGCTGCAGGGCACCATCCCTGAGGCACGCACACGCGTCACCTTTGGGTTCCTGAAGGGTCTTGGGACTGAATCAATGCTCGGCATGGCCAATTCCGGGTGGAAGGTGCAGGAATATCTGCCCTACGGTAACGACCACGGATCCTATGACCGCCGGCGCGAGATCTATCTCGCCGCGCTTGCAAGCGCCCGGATACGGCCGTTAGTCTGAAAAAGCCCGTTTGTCCCCAGAAACTCCTCCCATTATTCTCACAGACCAACAACATTCTATACCAGCATCAAAGTACCTACGCTATAGTGCCTGAGTGCACCCCCATCTCAGGAGATGACCATGAGAACAGACACCACCATCATCGAGATCTTCACCATTTTCCTTGCCATTGGTATCATCACCTGCCCCGGATTCGTCTGAGCTCCGGGCAGGCATTGCATCCACCTCACCACTCCATGTGCATTCCTGCAGGCAACAGGTCACCCATATATCCACCTGATACCGCCGGTGATCCTGGCCAGGGCCATAACCGTGTGGAATCACCCCCTGTCAGAACAGAATATCTTTTCCTCTTTCTCACCCCCAGATGCGGCAAAGATAGTTATCTCTTCATCGCAGACCATTTCGTATGGAAAGCGATGAGTACCCCCGCATGCACTACCGCACCGTCCCGAAGACAGGAGAACGCCTATCAGTACTGGGGTTCGGGGCGATGCGTCTCCCGGTGAAGGGGTATACCATTGATGAGGAGCGTGCCACCGCCCTTATCCATGCGGCGTTCGACGCCGGGGTGAATTATATCGACACTGCCGTGCCCTACCACATGGGCACCTCAGAGGCATTTGTCGGCCGGGTGCTCACGGGCACATATCGCGAAAAGGTGAAGGTGGCAACCAAACTGCCTCCGTGGACCGTGCACAGCCGTTCAGACATGGAGGCAACTCTCACCGCCCAGCGCTCCCGCCTGCAGACCAGAACCATCGACTATTATCTGCTGCACAGCCTGAACCGGGAGAACTGGGACAGGCTGCTCGGCCTTGGCGTGATGGACTTCCTTGACAACGCAGAGGCGGCCGGTCAGATACAGAATGCCGGCTTCTCCTTTCACGGCGACCCGGATACCTTCCGTGAGATCGTGGACGCACGAAACTGGATTTTCTGCCAGATCCAGTATAATATCCTCGATGAGGAGCATCAGGCGGGCACCGCAGGACTCCGATATGCTGCCAAAAAAGACCTGGCCGTGATGGTAATGGAGCCCCTAAGGGGCGGGCTGCTCGCAAATGCCGTCCCGCCTGCGGCACAGGATGCCTATGACACTGCGATAACGCAACGAAGCCCGGCCGCCCACGCCCTGCGGTGGGTAATGGACCACCCCGAGGTGACCGTCGTCCTCTCCGGCATGAATGACGAGGCACATCTGGAAGAGAACCTGCAGACCGCCCGAAAAGCTCTCCCCCATTCCCTTACCCCAGACGAAACGGTGATGATGGCGGAGGCACGGGATGCCTGGCGGCGGGCAATGCAGGTTCCCTGCACCGGGTGCGGTTACTGCATGCCCTGCCCGTACGGCGTGAATATCCCGGATTGTTTTAATCTCTGGAACACCCACTCTCTGAGGGAAGAGGGACGAGCCGCTAAAATAGAATATGCAGTTCGCCTCGGAGGGGCGCTCGGCAATGCTCCCGGGAATGCCGGACTCTGCCGTGCCTGCGGGAGGTGTATGACATACTGCCCGCAGCAGATCCCTATCATCGATGCCCTCCGTGCAATGCAACAGATCTATGAAGGTCCGTTGTGGGGGGCGAAGAGATTCATCATCTCCCATGCAGCCGGAATGGGAACACGCATCCTGGCGCATCGGGCACACAAGGGACGTGAGACAGATAATGCAGAAAATACAGATTGAATGGAGCGGCAGGACCGTGACCGTGGACGGCAAGATACCGACAGATACCGACCGGTTTGTTGAGTCGCTTGCAGATGAGATATGGAATTACAGTGGATACACCATCACCAGCGGCTATGCCGCATCCCTCTTTGGCCATACCGGTCCGTGTGAAGAGGTGGAATTTACCCTGCCCCTAATCTGCCTGGAGCGTTTCTACTCCATGATAGAAGGCCTCTATGGAGCTGGTTTTTCTGTAATGAGCCCCGGAGACGGGTTGGCGTGGTACCGCCTGTTCCGCTCCGGGGCGGGTGTCCGCATTACACGCGACGAGCAGTTCTTCCCTAATGTGCATATCCGGGCAAACCCTTCGCAGAGCGACCAGTACGCCTATCTAAAGCGTTTGAAGATCATGGTAAACGGCAAACGCTTCTTTGCTGCACCTCTTGAACTCCTCATCCCGTTTATCCTGATGCCGGGCGATCGGGGCACACCCGAGCAGGCCGCATATCTTTATGCAACCTGTAAAGAAGAGATCAATGAGATTGATCTCCGGAACTGGATGGATCATCTCGGCATTGACCAGAGGCTCCTTCCCTTTTGATTATCTTTTATTAATTGTTCCGAAAAACGGCAGATTTGGGAGTTTTTGCAGCCTTCCATATACGCCTGCTGCAGACATACCGGGCAGGTAGCCACAAATGCATCGGTGACACCGATGCTGTTTGGCAGAAAAATGTTTCTGACCTACCATTCACGATTCGTTTTATGGTACCGCAGCACATGAAATGAAAAAAAACGCCAAAGAAAGGAAAAAAATACAAACAACTATCTCCCATCTCCAAACAACAGTAAACGGATAATATGCCCCCGACACAGATCCTTCAGGAATACAAGGAATCTCCGATTGGCCCCCTGCGCTTACTCGTCGCATGTGCCGCAATCCTTGTGATTCTCTTTGGAATCACATTATTTACGGATGTCTTCTCCATTATCCTGCTCGGACTGGTGATGGCATTTCTCGCCGCCCCACTGCTCGTCTGGCTGGAGAAAAGAAAGGTGCCAGCCTGGGCGGGCACCGGCATCATCACTCTTCTCTACCTGTTGGTCGGCATCATCCTCTTTGCCCTCACGATCGTTTCACTTATGGTCTTTGTCGGGGAACTGCCACAGTACCAGGAGGAGCTGAACGCAAACCTTGCGGGGCTTGATGCATTCCTCGGAACATACGGGTTTTCCATATACGACGTTGTAGGAACGGGCACCTTCAGCCTGCAGAACCTCATCAAACCGGCAATGGCTATTGCAGGCAATATTTCGGGGGTGATCGTCAACGGGTTCTTTGTCCTCGTCGTCACCGCCTTTATCCTGCTTGAACTCCCGACCCTGCAGGAGAAACTCAACCGTTCATTCGGCCCCAAAAGCAGCCTCAGCCGCAACCTGCCCACTCTCATCCGCAACACCTATGACGTGATGGTCGTGCGGACAAAGACCAACATCCTCCTCGGCGGATCCATCGGTGTGTTTCTGTATATCATCGGCGTGGATTTCGCTATTCTCTGGGGAATACTCACCATCATTCTCAGTTATATTCCCTATATCGGTCTCTTCATCGCCTGTGTACCTGCGGTCATTCTTGCGTGGCTGAAGTTCGGCTGGGGCGGCGTCCTCATTGTCCTCACAGGAATTGCCATCCTCAACTTCGTCGTCGAAAACATCGTCTTTGCAAAGATTGCATCAAACGACATGCGGCTCACCCCCCTTACGGTTGTCATCGCCCTCTTAGTCTGGACGGCCGTTTTGGGCATTGTCGGCATGTTCCTCGCAATTCCCCTAACCGTCATCATGCGGACACTCCTTGCCGGAGACGACCGCACACGCTGGCTTGCCGCCCTGATGAGCGACGATGAGACTGATGACGGGGTTGTCTAAGGTATTACCTAAGGTATTACCTAAGGTATTACCTAAGGTATTACCAAAAAAGGATCTCCCTGCATTCAGGAAGAAAGAATGGGATTTCTTAAAATCTTCCAGCTCTCCTTTGGGACTGATAGAGAAAAGATGGCACCGCTACCTTCCATCCCAGTCTCCCGTATGGTGATGCCGGTGATCGAGAGAATCTCCCGGGAGAGATACAGACCATAGCGGATTTTTATCCCAATGCCCCGTGAAAAGATTTTTTCCTTAAGATCGTCTGCGATGCCAATCCCATCATCTGCAATATCGATGATGGCAGTACCATCCGGGGTGGTGCTGCAGGATACCGTGAGGGACGTCACGTCTCCGCCGTGCAACACCGCATTTGTAAAGAGTTCATGGAACACCCGTTCCAGCATCGGATCGGCATAGAGGGCAATCGTGCGGCAGGTGCAGGAGACCATGAGTGCGGAAAATACGGGCCGGGCGGCCATTCGGTCTGTCAGCCCCCCAATATTCTGCCAAATGGGCGGTTGCGACCCAAGGTGCTCATAGTCACGGGTGAAACCAATCTGTCGTTCGATGGCAATGGCCGCCTCATTGATTTTTGAGAGTTGCTCCCACGTACCGGAGTCAGGGGAATCCTTCTCCGCCATCCCCATAATGTCATAGAGCATCCTGATGACCGTCACCTGATTCAGAATATCATGCCGCGTCACCGATGAGAGCATCGCAATCTTTTTTTGTGCTTCGTGAATCGCTTCATCCTTTTTTACTCTTTCGGTGATGTCCTGATGCACACCCACCACCCGGAGTTCCGAATCTTTTTCAGGACTCCAGAACACCTGCCAGTGGGATCGGATCCAGACCCAGGAGCCATTCTTATGATGCAGACGTAACTCACAGGAACCGGATGGGTTTTTGCCTTTATGCCAACCGGTGTAGAGACGAAGGCACTTTTCCTGTTCATCCGGATGTACATATTCCATATACTCTCCTGCGGTGAAGGGCATCAGTTCATCCGGCTGATAGCCAATCATCTTTGCCCACCGCCCGTCGACGACCATCATACCGGAACAAAGATTCAGATCCCAGGCGCCAAGTTCCGCACACTGGAGGGCGAGGTTGAGCCGTTCTTCATCGCACCGTACCAAACGGGTCGAAACCCGCTTACCAAAAGACTGCGTAAGATAAAAGTAATACCACCCCTTTCCACCCTCTGTCGCATGAGTGATCACGACATCAAAGGGCGGTTCGTCATGCATACGGCAGGAAGGAAGAGCAGAACAGGTGAATGTGCCGGTCTTTCGGACTTGGAGAGAAAGATCATCCCAGCTGCCTGTCCTGAGAGAGAAGAGACACGACATGACCGGTTTGCGGAACAATTCATTAAAAGATTCACGGCCGAGAACCTGAGCTGCCGCTCTGTTGACCCAGACTATTTTCCCCTCTGTATCGGTGATGAGCATGCCATGCGGCGCATTCTCACAAAATCCCCAGCAATCATCTGAAAACAGCATATCTTCTTGTGCAGACAAACGTGATCACCTTTCTTTAGAGCAGGCAGGCACAGATAATTTCCCAAAATGAAGTATCTGGCCGTCTGCATACACAATAATCAATAATGTGCTGACAGACTAAAAAAGGATCTTCTTCCTTTCGCCGCCCCACAGCGGTTTCCACACCCTTAAGTATCCGGGATTAAAGAAATTAGTAATTATTACAGGGAAAACAGCGATGCCCGGAGATTACTGGCAGAGAATAAGAAAACATCTTCCCGATTACCTCCGGTTTCTCGGACCCGGACTGCTGCTGGCAGTTGCCGCCGCAGGCGAGAGCGGTATTGCAGAAGCAGTGGAGATAGGTGCACACTTTGGGTATGCACTCATCTGGGTCATTGCTATCACCCTCATCTATAAATTCGCATTCGTAAATGGTATCGCCCGGTACACCTTGATCACCGGGAAGACTATCTTCCAGGGACTTATCACCGTTCCCGGGCCAAAAAACTGGGGAGGAATTCTCGTGATGGTCATCTATCTCCTCGAGATGTTCGCCTTTGGAGGCATGCTCATGTTAGGTGCTATATTCATGGATTACCTTGTGCCGGGCATTAACTCAACTGCGATGCTTGTATTCGTCTCTCTTTCAGTCATTCTCATCCTGCTCTGGAAAGAATCCTATGAACGTCTGGAACACACCATCATCCTGATTGCTCTTCTACTCTTCCTCGGCATCGCCTTCTCCCTCACCCAGTTTCCCATCTCCTTTTCTGCAATGCTTCCGGGAATGATGCCAGATATTCCACCCGGATCCCTGCTCTCGATAATGGCCCTCATGGGGGCGGTTGGTTCATCCATGAACCTCCTTCTATATTCCATATGGCTCAAAAAAAAGGTGGGTGATGAGAAGGGGCCGACATTTTACCAAAAGACCATTGTGCGGATCAACCTTGACCTCATCATCGCCTTCCTCTTTATGGGCATTATCACCATCCTCTTCATGTCTCTTGGTGTCACCGGGTTTTCTATCTCCTACCTGGCCCATGGAGAGACATTCAGCGTCGATGCACTTTTTTCCCAAGTGCTCTATGTTATCGGCTCCATCCCATGCGGGCCTCAGATCTTCCTAACCACAGGGTATCTGATCATGTTCGGTGCGGTGCTGACCGGGATGGATGGCCGGGCACGTGCCATCTCCGGTATTTTACACACCGGATATACAATAAAATGGGAAGAGAGGACCACCTTCCGCCTTGTTCTCCTTCTCTTCACCGCCATCATCGTGAGTGCCGTCATCATCGGAAACCCAATGGCACTGGTCCACGGTGTTTCAGCCATTGCATCCATCTTCTTTGCGGTGATGGGATTCATTGTTATCTGGCTCAATATGGAGATCAAAGAGCCAGAGAGACCAAACCGTCTCTGGACCGCTGTCATGACCATTGGCAGCGTAATCTTTCTGTTAATGGCACTCTTTATGGAAGAGGGCATTATCATGTTCGGTCTGCCGCTCACAGAGCGCATGATCGTCGTTGCTTTCGTGATCTTTGTCTTCGCGGGCACCGCTCTCTTCCGGGATGTCATCCGCGGGCATCCAACATGGATCGACCGTTTCTGGACAGTCCTTATCTTCGGGGCGCTCTCTGTCTATGGAACTTTCCGGGGGATCGTATATGAGGGAGTCATCATCAACTTCCGTGACCTCGGTCCGATTCTTGCAGGCATCGTGGGAGGGCCTGTTATCGGAGCATGTGCAGGTATTATCGGTGCCATATACCGCTACCAGATCCCCGGCATGGAGAAGACCGCCTTTGCCTGTGCAGCGGCAACCGTTGCGGCAGGCATCATTGCAGGATGTTTCGCGCGAATGTTCCGGGGGGCAATCACCTACCTCCGCGGATTCATCCTTGTCGCCATTATCGAAGCGATACATATCTTCATCTTCCTGCCGCTTTTCTCAGACATCAATACCTTTGCTGAATTCCTGACGATCGTCCGGGCCACCCTGCTTCCGATGGTCTTTGCCATGACCCTCGGAATGATGCTTTTCATCTATATCGTCCGGATGAAGGGATATTCTCTCACCACCCGGTTTGAGGAGGGGGTGGCCGGGAAAGAAAACGGGGATGAACCAGCACTCCGTTGGGAGAAAGAACGATGAAAAAAATACTCCTTGAATATCTGCCCTTCTTCATCGCAGGTTTCATATGTTGTTTCCTGATCATTGGTGCGGCATTGCATACACCTGATTACGGAAAGAATGAAACGATCAGCATCGGCATCATGGTGCCGCTCTCCGGTGGCCTTGAGGAGTATGGCATGGATGTAAAGACCGGTGTGGATATGGCAGTCGATGAAATAAACAGCCATGGCGGCATCGATGGCAAAGAGGTGAGGGCAGTCTACAAGAACACGTGGGGATGCCCCGACCGGGCGGCATACCTCATGGAGGAATGTGCAGAAGAAGGGATCCCTGTAGTCATCGGTGACATCACAAGCGCCGGAGCCCTGGCATGTGCAGAGATTGCAGAGGAGAGGCATATTGTTCTCATCTCGCAGGCGGCGACCACACCTACCCTGAGTAAATACGGACCGTATGTCTTCCGCACCATTTCATCAGATATTTATCAGGGGAGGGGCATGGCCCGGATCTTCCAGATCTTCCACCCGGAGGCAAACAATATCACCGTCCTCTATATCGACAATGCCTACGGTTCCGGTCTTGCAGAGGCTTTTGTGTCGGCACAAAAGGAAGGAGGATTTTGTGTGCAGCAGGTAATACCCTTTGAGGAAGGGCAGCGTTCTTTCACCCAAGAAATCGCAGCCATCAATGCCTCTGAAACAGATGGCATCGCTCTCATCGCCCATGTCGCAGAGGCATCGAACATCCTGAAAGAGGCCAGAGCAAAAGGCCTTCGCGTTGCCTGGGTTGGATCAGACAGCATTGTGACCAATGAACTCTACTCCCTTATCGGCTCCTATGCAGAAGGGTTCATCGCCACAATGCAGTCAAGTGAGGTTCGTGACCCGGGATTCATCCATGAATACCGGGCACGGACCAACGAGAGCACAGTCAACTGGATGGCCCCCTATTCCTATGACACCGTGATGATTGTGGCAGATGCCATCCGGTATGGCGGATACTCAGCAGACGGCATCCGGGATGCACTCGGGAAGATCCGGTATCTGGGTATATGCGGTCCAAAGGTATTCGAAGAAAGCGGAGACATTTCTCCAGCCTTTGATGTGATGCGCATAGAAAACGGAGTATGGAAACGGATTTCCTGGAAAGAGATCACACAAACAGGGATTATCAGCAAAGCTCCGGCCCATTGAGCGGCAAAAACCCTGTCCCGGAGCACAAATCCGATCCAAACGGGTGCGCCTGCTGTTCAAGCGGGTGTGTCAGTTATACAAACGGGTGCGCCTGCTGTTCAAGCGGGTGTGTCAGTTATACACACGGGTGTGTCTGCTGTACAAGCGACTGGCTCCACCCTGCTCTGAGACAAAGAAGATCCCAACCGGCAGGCACGTATTCATCTAACTGATATCGATCACCATTGCCGGAACCCACAGGCACGTCCCGCCGAAACGGAGGAGAACAGCAACCCTCAAAGCATAAACCCAGATACGGTTTATCACGGAGTGAGCCACTCCGTCAAAACAAAAAAACATCGATCGTTTTCGAGGCAGACCTTCTGTGTCCCGGGCGCTGCTGTCCGGAATTATCTTCCGTTCAGCACTGACGCATATTTCTAGTCTGCTTCATCGCGTTCCAAAACCATGACACGTATATCATCATGATCGACCACATGCCAGGATGACTCATAGTCCAGACCATACACACCAGAACAGGAGTATGAAACGAGCTCATCACGCTCTTCCAGATCATACTCATCCATTGGCTTCAGATACTCGAATCCGGTTATTCCCATGAACTCCATGACATCTCTGCAAAATGATAATCTCATTATCACATATATAACCATTTTGCATAAGACAAACACAGATATCACTCGAAATTGCAAACAAACAGATGAATAGCGACGTTTGTGCATTCATTTTACGATCTGGACGAAATTTATACCAATAACCTGATAATTCAGCCAATACATCAAAATAGTCATAAATTTCAGGATTTACCCGAATCCAGCGACACCCCATCACAACAGCACATACTGGTGCCGGAAAAAAGGGAATGACAGCACGCAAGCGCGCACAGATACACCCAAAATTTGGAGAATTTATCCGCAGGTGCCGCAAGTGCTTATAAATAATTAAAAAAAGGGCCCGCCCACCATGCCAAGCCACTTTTATAACAATATACCAGCCAACGCTGTACGATGTTTTTACAGCAAGCCTAGGGAAAAAGATCCTACCACTGACATCACAATTTTAAACGGGATACCGACAGAAAGGGGTATTCGGAGGGCAGAATTCAGTTCAGATCCCAAAGGTTCTCAGTATGGATGCTCGTATCGAATCTTTGGGATAAGCACCGGTGAGGCGCCCGGTAAGCAACCCGTCTGCAAAGAAGAGCAGGGTTGGAATGACAGATATCTGATAGGCACGCATCACCTCCGTGTTCATGTCCGCATCACATTTTCCAAAGGCAACTGTTTCTCCAAACTCTCCTGCCAGTTCCTCTATCACCGGGGCTATCGTCATACACGGTCCGCACCACTCCGCCCAGCAGTCCACCACCAGATACCGGTGTGCCTGAATGAGATCCGTGATATTCATGTCAGTCACTTCCTTCACCATACGGGAAACCCGACCCGGGGAATACATCCTCTCTTCCATCATCTCTCCCATCATCTCTCTGAGGCGTTTTTCGCGCAGGCGTACGAGTTCATCATCATCCGAATTATCCATGCCCATACGGTGTACAGATAGGAGCTGTTACATTTAACACTGCTGTAAAGGGATAGTTCCCACCCAAACAACGGGAAAAGCGACCTATTCATATGAAAACATATATCAAGTCGTGGATCATAGTAGTATGACACACAATTAATTGTGTAGCTCAGCGAAGCGAGGTGGGGTAGTCAGGAAATCCCGACGGGCTCATAACCCGTAGACCGATGGTTCAAATCCATTCCTCGCTATGAAAAGACTTTTTTTGCGTATTAATTATTATTCCAATGGTAATCCACCCCATCCGAAATAGATAATATCAGAAACAAGAGGCATCCCCGACAGACCAATGCATATTAACCGTCATATGGTTGCCTTATGGCCCTCCCTACCCAAAAAAGAAGGTCAGGAAAAAAGTTCAAAAAAAGGGTGTATTCATTCTTTGGAGAATGACTCCAGCCCCGCCTGATAGTGTTTTGCAACACAGGTTATCTCACGTGCACAGCAACGTTCCTTGCCGATAGCGAGGGGGTAGCTGCCGGTCAGGCACCCGGTACAGAGATCCTCTTCAGGTATCCCTATCGCATGGATCAGCGCCGAAATAGAAATGTGGTGCAGGGATGTCGCCCCGATGGACGTACATACCTCACCATTGTTTAGATCACTTGCGATCAGTTCAGCGCGCGTGGGCATATTAATACCCAAATAACACGGGGCCTTGATGGCGGGAGACCCAATACGCATGTGCACTTCACGAACTCCTGCATCGCGGACAATCTTTACCAGACGCCGTGATGTTGTGCCACGGACAATGGAGTCGTCAATTAGCACAAGAGACCGATCCTTTAGGTGACCCCGAACCGGGTTCAGTTTGATTCGGACAGCCGTTTCGCGATCTTCCTGATTGGCCATGATGAAGGTCCGGCCTATATATCGGTTCTTGATTAGGCCTTCGCGGTAGCGGACGCCGGACGCCTCAGCATACCCTGCAGCGTGCGCCATCCCTGAGTCTGGTACGGGTGATACTAAATCTGCTTCAACCGGCGCCTCCTCAAAGAGGGAATGGCCGATGCGGCGACGCACGTCATAAACAAGACGTCCGTCAATGACAGAATCAGGCCGGGCAAAGTAGACATATTCAAAGATGCAATGCGCCCGGTGTGAAGCCTCTGCAATCTGATGGGATTCAATACCATCCCTTTTCAAAAAGATCAGCTCACCAGGACGGACGTCACGAATAAACGAGCCCCCAAGAGCGTCGATGGCGACAGACTCAGAAGCAACGACATAACCGGTTTCGGTCCTTCCGATACACAGTGGGCGGATACCCAGCGGGTCACGGAATGCCCAGATTTCATCGTCAAGCATCAGCACCACCGAGTACGAACCCTGGAGACGACGCATGCACATGGCAACGGCTTCGGTGACATCCTCTGAAACACGATATTCATCGGCGATGATGTTGCCGATCACTTCCGTATCGGTTGTCGTGCAGAAAATCTGCCCGCGCTTTTCATATTCCTCCCTGAGATTAAGGCTATTGACAAGATTGCCATTGTGGGCCAGTGCCACCTTCCGCCCCCGGAAGGTGAAGGTAAAGGGTTGGACGTTCTCGGGTATCTTATCCCCGGTAGTCGGATACCGGACGTGCCCGAGGCCAGTTCCCCCTTTCAGACCACATAGGATCTCCTTATTGAACACTTCCGCAACAGGGCCCTGACTCTTCGCTTTGAACAATGTCAGGCCATCAAATGTTGCAATACCTGCGCTCTCCTGACCCCTGTGTTGCAGGGCGTAAAGCGCATAATACAGGGGGAACGAGACATCGCCTGAATCAACGATGCCAACAATTCCACACATAATAAATCCCAAAAATCAGTATCTTGAGTCTTTAATCCTTATTCGTCCAGTTATACTTGCGCAGACGGGAGGACTTACCAAACCCGCACGATGCACATACTCCGTGACTCTTGTGGAATGAAATCTTACCACAGCGTCTGCAGACAATGTGCAATGTTTTCTGCCGTTTACCCATTGAGGGTGTACCTTTACTCATTTTTTGTCACCAACCTGAATGATTGTTATTCTACGGACGGAGAGATATAAATCACATTATCTCCGCGGACGATTAACGTGCCGCGTTTCTCAGACACGCCATCAATATCTTCCTCTGCATTGTCGAGGACGAGGTTCATATGAACATCATAACCCTGGAGAATACCCCGGATCTCCCTACCGCCCTTTAAACTGACGATAACCGGTTTCTGGTTAAGGGCCTTATCTAAAATTTCCAATGGTCTTCTGGTCATTAGACTACCTGCTCTAATCGATGAGGATTAGTATAATTGCAGTTGTAACATAGATAAATATAGCGACCGGCCCTCTGTGGTTGGACCATAATCCTGAAATATCAAAAAAACGGTGAATTGCACATATGGCAAAGATAAGCTCACGAAAAAGACATACCATACGTAAATCCGATCTCTCCCGCCTCTTCCGCCTACTCGAGGAAGAAATTGGAGCGGACGCCGATCTTTTCCGTTCATCAATCGTAGAGGTGGTAGACACCACCGGAGATATCACCTTGTATCTCATCGGAAAGAAGCCCTACCTGATGGAATATCAGGAGATGGTTTTTCCAACCCTGAGAGGCGCCATCGCCCACCCGTTTTCGGCGCGCAATGTTGTCGTCGATGCCGGTGCGATACGGTTCATGGTGAAAGGTGCAGATGTGATGCGCCCGGGGATTGTCCGTGTGAGTGAGGATGTTCAGGCCGGCCATCCGGTTCTCATCACTGAGGAGACCTATGGAAAACCGCTTGCAGTAGGTATCGCAGAAATTGATGCAACAGAGATGAAATCGGCAGAAACCGGCAAAATGGCCAGAAATTTCCATTATGTCGGCGATGAACTATGGAGCATCGAGATCTGACCTGGAACCGCAAATAAGATACCATTAAATAAAATTCACTCTAAAACGGTTTCATGGCTAAATTTCTGGATTCCATCCTTGGCAGGGGTTCCTCACCTACGGCAGAGTCAGATTATATGGAACTGGATCTTGCATCGTTTGAATCCGTTTCGGGAGATCTGTCGCCGGCCTCCATGTATGTCAAAATCGCCGCAATAAATGACCTCAAGGACACACCCCGGGTAAAGGACGAGATCTATAACGGAAATATCGTCATTGTCGATGTTTCCAGACTGAAGATGGACAAGATTACTTATGAACGCGTCCTCAAAGACCTCCGGGCCGTTGCACATGATATCAATGGAGATATTGTCGGCCTTGGCGACCAGAAATATGTGATTCTGACCCCAACGTCGGTGAAAATTTCCCGTGATAAAATCGGCGGAGGCGTCTAAGGGTGGACAGGGTCATCCGTGCCCCCTGCCTTCAGTGTTCAGAAGAGATCGAATACCTCTATAAAACCGTAGAAATCCCTTATTTTTCTGATGCTCTCATAACAACCGTCATCTGTGGTTCCTGTGGGTTCCGCTCAGTCGATGTAATGATACTGGGAGAGAATGAACCTGCCCGCTATACCCTCGCAGTTTCTTCTCCAAAGGACATGGAGGGGCGTGTAGTCCGGTCAACGACCGGTACGATAGAAATACCTGAACTGGGCATTCTCGTTGAACCGGGGCCCATCTGTGAGGGGTTTATCACCAATGTGGAAGGAGTCCTTGTCCGCATGATAGATGTCGTCGAACGTGTGATCTCCTGGTCTGAAGGAGAAGAACTTGAGCAGGCTCAGAAACTCAAAGCGCGAATTGAAGAGATGCGGTCAGGTAGCGTGCCCTTCGTTTTGATCATTCAGGATGAGGAGGGGAACAGTGCAATCATCCATCCGAATGCAGAAAAGAGTGCATTCGTCCCATACGAAGACCGGTTAGCATAATAAGTATACCTAATTTGTGATATTCAATCTGAGCATACCCTCCGCACGCCCGGGCATATGTGACGGAGAACCAATAGGCAAAAATCATCCCGCGCAGGGTACGCAGTCAGGGTACGCAGTCAGCATCTGCTGACAAAACCATAGATACCGATGTTTTGCCAGATTTCAATACGGGTTGCAAATATCAGCAGCAAATAGAAAAAAATCCCGATTGCTCCGAATAGTGGCACCACATCACATCCAATCCATGCCAGTGCCGCAAATCACCTGAAAGTCTGTGTCAAACCGGACGTCTTTCTGATCGCCCATATACTGGAATGAACATACAGCAGATATCAGCAATCAGTCGATAGATACAGTTTAAAAGCTAAAATTGTGTTTATTTTATAATAAAAAAAAGCCTCCCGAAAAGATTATATTACTCCATAGGCAGTATGCACCATCTACCACACAGGAGGTGGTTAATAAATAACAGAGGTTTATGAACGGACATAACAGAAATTGAAAGTCGGGTCACGCCAGAACTGTTTTCTTTACCCATGAAGAGATACAGGAGGGGGGTGGCTACCTCGAACGATGCTGAGTTAATCCGAGACTCACATGCAACACGCGAGATTTCCTCACACACCTGAATAG
>CAZFXY010000004.1:1950-29196 GCA_964523185.1 uncultured Methanoculleus sp. | reverse complement strand
CCCGCTGGTGCAGAATCTCTTTTATCTCATCCTCGTCATAGGGCGGAAAATAGATATCTGTTGGCTGAAACACCGACGCCACCCGTGCGTCAACCGATTTAATCAAATCGACAGACATGTCAGAGATCACCGCTATCACCCCGATTTTTGTCTCGGGGTAAGATTCGTGGGCCCGCAGCAGGGTATAGAGCACCTTGTTGATCTCGTTTTCATACATCAGGTAGTTTGCATCGTCAAGGCAGACCAGAAGCACCGTCTTATCCTTTACCAGCAAATGGCAGACCGCATCAAAGACCTGTTTAAACGACGTTCCTGAACTCGGGGGGGCGTGCCCGGAAAGACGCCGGAATATCTGAGAGAATATGGCAAATTTGGTGTTATCTATCTGGCAGTTGATGTGCACCGGCACAACCTTTCGGGTGTGCTCCTCAATCTGAGTAAAGAGTTTCCGGATACTGGTGGTCTTCCCGGTGCCCGGCAGACCACGGCAGATGGCATTCAGCGGTCTCCCGCCACGAAGGGCAGGCTGTATCTGGAATGCAAGCTCCCGCTCCTGTGCGTCACGAAAATCGAACTGCCCGGGGACAAAGTCAAACTCAAAGACCTCCATGTCCTGAAAAACTGACTCGTCCCACATCAGCAGATTCTTTTTCATACCAGAGAATCTTGCGCAGGGATATATAAAAATAGATGGTTCTTTTCACCCGCTCAACAACGCCGTATCCCTCCGGGATATCAGTGCTGTGTCTTCTGGAGGGTTTCCAGGCATGACCTGCAGAGAGGGCGATCCACAAAGAGGCGGCCCAGTTTGTGCTCCTGTTTCGATATCGTGACGCCGCAATCTGCACAGAAAAAGCCGGTTTCAGGTATTTCAGGGGCTGCCGGTGCTGCCGGCGCTGCCAGTCCTGCCGGTGTCGTCGGTCCCGTAGGTGCTGCGAAGGCTTTCGGTTCGCTCAGGCCGGATGACACCTCTTTTCGGGTGTCCGTATTCGATTGCACGGGCATCCCCATATGTTCATCCGGTTCAGGCACCCGCTTTGGCTTTGGTTCACACAGAGGCACGTCATCCGGCACCGCCTTTGCTGCCTCCGTTGCCACGTCATCCGGCACCCGATCTGGCACACCCTCTGTCACCTTTTCCTTCCCGGACAGGACACGGAACCGATAGTTTGCAATCTGTCTCTCGGTCTCCGGATCATTTTTACCCAGTCCGGCAAGGACACCGTCAAGATAGCAGGCGAGATTCTTTGCATCCTCAAGGGTATCGACATCTCCTTCCACCGTTACACGGAGATTCTCGTAGCGTTCAAGGTTCACTGTCACGCCTATTGTCAGTCGTTTTCCCGATGTCATGCTGCTGTCAGATGTAAGGTATGTCTGCCCTCCGTAGTTATCTTTTCCTCACGGAAGGGCGCGAGTATTTATCGCCTGATGAAAAGAAGTAGTAGTGCAAACAGTTAGGTAGTGCCCTGTCTCAGGCATGTGATGAAAGTTACCCCCACTGACATAACGGATGATGATGCTGGGGTCTGATGCCTGACACACAGGTACCTGCTGTCGTATGTCGCCTGTTAACGCAAAAAAGTGTGGTCTTTTTTGTTTCCTTATCTGCACCGTTCTTTCGTATTATCTGTTTTTTCCGGTCAGCATGAGAATGAAATCAAGTGCATCCATCAGTCCGAATGAACCCTTTTCCGCAGCATCTTCCGAGTAGCAGTCTACCTCATCACTCCCCATCCCCATCACCGCAAACGGCACCGGATCGCATGTATGCGTCTTCAGGGCAAGCGGCGTCGGGTGATCGGGTAACAGCGCGATGATCCCGTCCACATGGTCAAGGATATAACCCACCGCCTCGTCCAGCCGTTCGATGGCACACACCTTCTCATCTGTGCTCCCAAGATGCCCTGCCTCGTCAGGGGCCTCGACATGCATGTACACCAGATCAACCGTTTCCAATGCCGCAACCGCATACCTGGCCTTTGCCATGTAATCCGTATCCAGATACCCTGTTGCACCGGGCACCGTGATGATATCCATGCCCACACAGCGGGCGATACCGTTTAACAGATCCACCGCGGAGATCATTGCGCCACGGACGCCATATCGCTCTTCAAAAGACGGGAAATTCGGTTTTTTTCCTCCAGACCAGGGCCAGATCTGGGTTGCAGGCGCCTTGCCATCTGCGATGCGCTTCTTGTTCACCGGATGGTCTGCAAATATCTCTCTGCTCATCCGGACGCACTCTGCAAGTATCGGGGCATCGCCTCCTTTCGGCAGGTATCCTGCAATATTTTCGCCCACAATGTCATGCGGCGGGGTCGTCTCTGCACCCGCTCCATTGGGCACCACCAGCAGGTTGCGGTAGGAGATGCCGGGGTAAAGGGATACATCCGGCAATGCGGCATTAAGGGATGAAAATAACGCTGCACCCTCCTCAGACGAAATATGACCCGCCGAAAAGTCCTGCATCACCTCATCGGTGACCGTCACCAGATTGCAGCGGTAAGCAATCTCATCCGAGCCCAGGTCAACCCCCATCGAGACTGCCTCAAGAGGGCCTCTTCCGGTATAGTAGAGTGCCGGATCATACCCCAGAACAGAGAGATTTGCAATATCACTCCCGGGTTCAAATCCGTTTTTTACCGTCTTCAGCATCCCGGACCGCCCGTCGCGGGCAATCCGATCCATATTGGGTATCTGTGCGTATGCAAGCGGGGTCTTGTTGCCCAGTGCCTTACAGGGCCAGTCGGCCATCCCATCGCCCAGGATAATTATGTATTTCATATCGGTATTCCTCTCGTCTTTTTTGCTGTGTTTGGCTGTTTTCGGCTGTTTTCGGCTGTTTTTTCTGTTGTTTCTGCTTTATTTGGCTGTTGTGGGGATATCTGTCACGATATACACCGGGGAATAAACTATGCCATCTCCTGCAGCAGGGCGCGAACCGCGGTGCGTACGGACTCAGCAGAGGTCACAGGAGGCACCCAGCCAAGCGCCTTCATCTTTGCAACACCCAGCTGCATCTTCGGCACATCACCGACCCAGCCACGGTCGCCGCCGGTATATCGATAGGTGACATCAGTGAGGCCCATCTCCTCTACGATGATGTCAGCAATATCAGTGACACTGATCCCGTCCTCTGAACCAACATTAAAGAAATTGAATGTATCATCCGCGTGGTCAGTGGCATACAGAATACCCGCTATACAGGCGGTGACCTCAAGATATGATTTGGTCTGTTTCCCATCGCCAAGGATCTCGAGTTCACGGGGGTTATCGGTTAGTTTATGCATGAAATCCCAGATGACCCCATGATTGCTCCGTTCCCCGATGATATTTGCAAACCGGAATACCCATGCCTTCATGCCATAGGTGGCGGCATAGGCAGAGATCATTGCCTCATCAGCCAGTTTGGTGGCGGCATAGATGGAGATGGGGATCATCGGTGCGTAGGTTTCCGGTGTCGGGATAACCGTCGCCTCGCCATACACCGTCGACGTTGAGGTAAAGACCAGCTCCGGCACCTCATACACCCGCATCGCCTCCAGCACCCGCATCGTGGCTTCGGTATTCTGCCGGTATACCTCGTATGCCGCCCCGGCACTTGCCCGTACATCGGGGTCTGCGGCGACATGGTATACCCGCTGTACACCGGCAAACGCATCCTGCCAGCCGTCCTCCAGCAGATCGTCTGTTAAAAGCAGCAGGGAATCCGCTGCAATATGCCCGGACAGATGGTCAGCTGTTCCGGTTGAAAGGTTATCGATGACAATGACCTCATCTCCCCGGGCGATGAGTGCATCTGTCAGATGGGAGCCGATAAACCCGGCACCGCCGGTGATGATCGATTTCATAGCTGAAAGGAGTATCGTCTGCTATACCATTAAAAACTCTCTTTCCACATAAAATAATGTGACTCCTGACCAGAATGGACGTGAATATCTCATTATATTTCTCAAAGGAATAGTAATGGGTGCCGCAGATATCATCCCCGGTGTCTCCGGGGGGACGATGGCACTGATTACCGGCATCTACGAACGACTCATCAACGCCATCGGCAACATCAGCATACAGACCCTGAGACACCTCGTACGACGAGATAAAAAGGCGTTTTGGGATGGCGTGCGTGCGGTAGACCCATTCTTTATGATCACTCTTATTGCAGGCATTGGTGTGGCAGCCCTTATCATGTCCCAGATCATTCTCTTTCTTCTTGAAACCTATGCGGTTGAGACCTATGCGCTCTTTTTTGGCATCATCCTTGCATCTTCGCTGCTCATATTTGCTGAGATCAAACGCCGGGGAGCAGACATCATTGCATTTCTCATCGTC
The DNA here is from genome assembly GCA_964523185.1 of uncultured Methanoculleus sp. GTDB lineage: Archaea > Halobacteriota > Methanomicrobia > Methanomicrobiales > Methanomicrobiaceae > Methanogenium. The sequence goes on along the minus strand of CAZFXY010000004.1, from coordinate 24,864 downwards.
GGGTTTGCCATCGGGTTTATCATTGCAGGCTTAAATCCCACATCCCTGGGCCATTCTCTTCCGATTCTGTTTATAACGGGTGCCATCGCCCTCTGCGCCATGATCCTTCCTGGTATATCGGGCGCATACATTACACTCCTCTTCAATCAGTATGAATATCTCCTGAATGCCATCCACACCATCGCTCTTCCGGAACTTATCGCCTATATGACGGGCGGCGTCATCGGGCTGCTCGCCTTCTCCCGTACACTACAGTACCTCCTCCGCGTCCATCACGCGGTAATGCTCGCGTTTCTCACCGGCCTGATGCTTGGCTCTACACGAATGCTGGTAGGTATCATCACCAAAGACGGGGGGTTCGGGGTGTCTGCCGTCCTCTTTACCATCGTAGGGGTCGCCCTTATCGGATGTATGGAGTATGGAAAACGCCGGATGACCGTTTCTCCTCATCCGTAGAGATGGGTATCCGCAGAATTATCCATGTATCATTGATTTTAGCCTCATTACGGATTGAAGGTAAAACCAAAGATAAAACGGGCATACCACAGCAGACGTTCTCAGGAACGTGTAAGAACAGTGGATGGGTAGAGGTGTTCTGCAGAATAAGGGAGGATATTTCGACCATTCGGAAGAACGGGACATCAGTGTATAAGGCATTGGAATGGTTTGCCAAAGGAATCCATTCACTATTCAGAACCTCATCACTGAAATGAATTAAAATAGCTACTAATATTATTGAAATACACGTTTCTACAACATCATGCCGCAATGATGATTGAATATTGGGGAATGTACGATTGAATATTGGAATAGGTGAATTTGGAATAAAAGAGGTCTTTGGCGGTCTCCAGATTATTTTTGTGGCATTCGGCTCACTGGTGCTGGTGCCGCTGTTAACCGGGCTTGATCCCAATGTTGCGCTTTTCACTGCCGGCGTGGGCACACTGATCTTCCAGGTGATAACACGGTTTAAAATACCGATATTTCTGGCCTCTTCTTTTGCCTTTATTCCGGCTATAATATTTGGGATTGCAACATGGGGCATTCCCTCAACGCTCTGTGGTCTTGCCTTTGCGGGTCTTTTTTATGTGTTTCTTAGTTTTTGTGTGCGTTATTTTGGTGTGGAGATCGTCAAACGAGTCTTTCCGCCGATTGTCGTCGGCCCGGTGATTGCTGTCATCGGTCTCTCTCTTGCACCGGTGGCCGTCTCCCTGGCAGTCGGTCTTTCAGGCGACATACAGGCAATCCCTGTAAATACCGCACTCATCATCTCAGGCATCTCACTTCTGACCACGATGGCTATCTTCCTTTTTGCCAAGGGGTGGCTCAAAATCATCCCGGTTCTCTGTGGGGTGGCCATCGGGTATATGACCTCGGTTGTTCTCGGAGTGGTCAATTTTGCTCCCATCTACACTGCTTCCTGGATCGTGACACCAAACTTTGTTTTCCCCGAATGGAACCTTGCAGCTATTCTTTTCATCATTCCGGTCGCCATTGCACCGGCAATTGAACACTTTGGGGACATACTCACCATCAGTTCGGTGACCGGCAAAGATTACGTCAAAGACCCGGGTATCCACCGCACCCTGCTGGGCGACGGTGTTGCAACAATTTTTGCATCCCTTGTGGGTGGTCCCCCGAACACCACCTACTCAGAAGTTACCGGTGCGGTGAAACTGACGGGTCACTTCAACCCGCTTTTGATGACATTCGGTGCAATTTTTGCCATAATATTTGCCTTTATCGGGAAAGTCGGTGCATTCCTCAGTACCATCCCCGGACCCGTGATGGGCGGTGTGCTGATTCTTTTGTTTGGTCTGATTGCAAGTCTGGGTATTGAACAGATGGTCAAAAATCAGATCGACCTCACCGTTCCAAAGAACCTTGCCATCCTTGCCGTGGTGCTTGTCTCCGGAATTGGCGGGCTCTTTATTCCTATCGGTGACTTTCAGCTTGCAGGCATCGGTCTTGCAGCCATCATCGGTGTCGTGTTACACCTCATCATCCCCGAACCAAAGAAGGAAGAAGAACTGGCTGTCGAGGGAGACATCTGATATGCCCGTCTATCCAATCACCCACCCGGTAATTCGTCACAAAGTGACGATGCTCCGGGACCCTGCAACCAACGCAAAAGATTTCCGTGGTCTGGTGACGGAAATCTCCACGTTCCTCGCATATGAGGCAACAAAGAACCTTCCGCTAACGACCACCACGATGACTGGTTGGCAGGGGAACCCAATTGATGTCCGGATGGTGAAAGAAAAAGACCCCTCCATTGTTTCCATCCTCCGTGCGGGAATAGGGATGCAGGAGGGTTTTTTACAGGTGATTCCAACGGCACGTATCAGTTATATCGGGTATTACCGGGACGAAACCACCCTTGAGCCAAAGAAATATTATACCAAACTGGCAGTGGATGTGCAGGAACGGCGCAATTACATCCTTGACCCGATGCTTGCAACCGGAGGTACCACGTCTGCTGCCTGCACACTTCTCAAGAGAGCAGGGGTAAAAGATATAACCGTGCTCTGTATTATTGCAGCTCCTGAGGGTATCCGTCGGGTAACTGAGGAACACCCGGACGTCGACATCATTCCTGCGGCGATTGACAGCCACCTGAGCGAACAGGGCCATATCATCCCCGGTCTCGGTGATGCCGGCGACCGCCTCTTCGGCACCAGATAAGTATGCTGGATTACCCGTTCCTTTTTTTAGCCATCCTTCGAAGAATAAAAATACAAATTTGAGATATTCAACGGTATTAAGGCAATTTCCTTCTTTTTTGCTGGTCTGCTTTTTTACCGGCATCTGCATCCTTTTCACCCGGGGTTACCGGCAGACCATTTATCTGAATAGTTGTCTGGGCCCTTGTCACATAGGTGCAAATGCATCCACAAATCCCTCTATTCAGCCCCGAGTGTAGTAATTCTGTTTTCTGCGCATACACGAAGATAAGTATATATGTGGGCCGTGCTCCTTTTCCCTGAGGCCAACCTGATGCAAAAACGAGACCAAAATCCATACGAAAATCATGAAGAATTTTCCGTTGAAACAGCATCAATTACTGCAGGATTTTACGAAACCCTGTTGATGAATGCCAATGTATGGATTGCATTTCTTGACCCAAAGAGCCGCATTATTGTCTGGAATATCGCGGCAGAAGAGATCAGCGGGTATACGGCAGATGAAGTCAGGGGCAGTAACGAAATATGGAAACAACTCTATCCAGACCCACAATATCGGAAAGTAATCACCAAAAAAATCGACGATGTTATCCAAAACAGACAGAATCTGGAAAATTTTGAGACCGTCATCCGTACAAAAGAGGGGAAAAATAAGCAGGTATCATGGAATACCCGGGAAATTTTTGCGGAAGACGGCACAATTACCGGTTATATTACCATTGGGCGGGACATTACCGAAATCGTATCGCTGGGAAAGAAATTCAGGACATTGTTAATGAACGCAAACGTGTGGATTGCGTTTCTTGATGCAGATACCCGCGTAGAAGTGTGGAACAGTGCTGCGGAGGCAATCAGCGGCTACACCGCAGGCGAGGTTATGGGCAGCAACGAAATCTGGAAAAAGCTCTACCCGGATCCTGAATACCGGAAAGAGGTGACAGATAACATAATCGACCGTATCACCTCCACGAAAGAACTTGAAAATTTTGAGAGCCAGATTTGCGTTAAAGACGGGCACGAAAAAATCATCTCATGGAATACCCGGGAACTGGAAAGTGATGAAGGGAATACGCTCGGGTACATCCTGATCGGGCGTGATATCACCAAAGAGAAAAAACTGCATGCCGAGATGATCGAGTATATCGGGGAATCTGCAATGAGGCTGAAAAACCCTGTTGAGCTGATAAAGAACAACATGGATCAAATCATCAGAGAATTGGAAGAAGGTGAGTGTGCTACCGAGGATCTCATTCTCCTGATTAAGATCCAGGCGAAAAATGCCGAAAAAATCGTCGGAAATCTTCATGAACTGAACCAGGCGGTAAGTATGGCTTTTGATGATATGCCTCCTGCACTCAGAAAATTTATAACGGAGTAGACGGTTCTATGGGTTTGTTTTTTGGCGAGAGCAATGGCGCGGCAATGTATCTTGTTCTTTCGGAACCACGGAATATCAGAAAGAAAAATATTGAGATCATCACAGAGGTTACCGGGAAAGGGTATACGACCATTGTCATTACCACAAATGACCCCTATCGGGTGCTTCGAAAAGACTACGAAAAGGCGGGCATACATCTCGATGATGTATATTTTATTGACGCTGTTACCAGATATGCAATCGGAAAAGAGTCAGAAGGTGCGATAAACTGTATATTTGTCAGCAATCCTTCAAACCTGACTGAGATAGGAATTACACTCACTGAGCTGCTGAAAACCATGAAAGGAAAAGAGGTCTGTGTCCTTCTGGATTCAGTCAACAGTATGCTCATCTATGTGTCGTCTGAGAACCTGACAAAATTCATCCACTTTCTCAGCAGTAAATTAAAGACACTCGATATATCCGGAGTATTTCTCGCGGTGGGAAAAGGGATTGACCCATCCACCCTGACGTTAATTGAGAGTTTTGTGGACGAAGTGAGAGAGAGAGTGAGGAATGAATAAGAATGAGGGAATTTATTCCCATTCATCCCGATACCCATACAATCTCAGAGGCACGAACCCGTATTACATTCCGCGACCGGGTCGCAGTAGGGTTAGAAAACAGGACCACCGTTCGTTTCTCCCGGGCGCCTGCCCCTTTATGGGCCAAGTAATAAACCGTATAATACCACTGTGCCGATACTAATACAGATATATTATGTTTATTGGCATCGACCACGGCACAACAGCACTGCGGTTTGCATCAGATACCGCGGAATTCAGGATACCCCGTGAGAAGGCGACAGGATTCACCATTGCAGCACTCGAACAAATCTGCCCAATAGAAGATATTGAAGGTATTGCTATCTGTTACTCAATGGGGGATGCAATCACCGCCATCACAGACATCAGGAAGGTTAAAAATCGCGGTATCATCGCCCGTGAAGGCGCCGGAAAACACACCGGCGGCGGAACCCGGGTCTATGACGAGATTGCAGATTCCGGCATTCCCACAATGGTCATTCCCGGTATTCACCGCGGTTCACCCACGGACCCCCGGTTCAAGGCATACTCCCACCAGACCAGTCCGGAAAAACTCGGCATCGCATACATTGCGCAGCAGACGCTGGGCGACACCTTCATTGTATCAGACGCAGGTTCCAACACGGTGAGTCTGCTGGTGACCGACGGCGCCATCACCGGCGCCTTTGATGCCTGTGTCTTTGCTCCGGGCATTACCCACGGCGCCCTTGACGTGGATGCGATACGCCGGATTGACCGGGGAGAGGAGACGGCAAACGAGGCATTCCTCCACGCAGGCGTCCACCACACCATTCCCGATGACCTGCAGGCATCGACCCTCGCCCTCTGGACGGCAATGGAGATTGCATCTCTGCGCCTGCTTGCACCGGACGCACCGGTCGCGATCGCCGGATCACAGGCACCGGCAATTGCGGCGGAAGTGTCCCGGCTCATCGGAACACCGGTTGTTGTCTTTGATGAGTGGGTGGCGGCGAGAGGGTGTGCACGGATTGCACGGGATGTCTTTGAAGAGGGAGTGACGTCGGTGCTGGGGCTTAGGGTTGTGCGATAAAGGGGAGGAAGGCCAAAACCCTGGTACATATCTCCAGCACATGCTGCACCAACGCCAGGCATTCATACACGCATTTCACCAGACTAAAAATCGCCCGTGATGTCCATTCCTATACCTCACGAAAACCACCCTACAGACGTGTATTCGACAAGAATTTAACCTGTGTTTAACCTGTGTTTAACCTTTTTTTGCCCCTTTCGGTTAAATCAGGCAAAAAAAGTCGGTAAACGCGGCCACGACAACCCAGCACAAAAATAGCAATCACGCCACTAATCCACCACCTACTACCTACCACCCACCCATCGGCCTGCCCCAAAATTTCCGCGTGATTTCACCCACCTTTGCAATTATTTCGCAAAATACACAAAAACCAACCGACAATCACCACCCACAATACCAAACCGGTGGTTCCCTTCCAAAAATTCTTATCTATTAATCATGTAAGATTATACGGGGATTCTTTTGAGAGAACTACGCATTCATGGAAGAGGAGGGCAGGGGTCGGTAACCGCAGCAGAGCTTATCGCAACTGCTGCCTTCAAAAGCGGCGTCTATTCGCAGGCGTTTCCCGCGTTCGGTGTCGAACGGCGGGGAGCACCGGTGCAGGCGTTCGTCCGTTTCAGTGACGAAAAGATCCGCCTCCGCAGCCAGGTATATGAACCCGACTACATTGTTGTGCAGGATTGTTCGCTCATTGCTGATGTCGATGTCTTCCGAGGACTCAAAGAGGGGAGCATTGCGCTCGTTAATACCGATAAAGATACCGTCGAGGGTGTGCCTGACGGAGTAAAACTCATCGCTATCGACGCAACGTCCCTTGCCCTTGAGATCCTCGGACTGCCGATCACAAACACCACCCTTATGGGTGCGTTTGCCGCGGCTACCGGTGAAATCAGCCTGGAAGCCCTGGAAGAAGCACTCTCTGAGCGTTTCTCCGGCTCCCTGGCTGAGAAGAATATCGCAGCAGCACGCCGCGCTTACGAATTCGTACAGGAGAAACAGTAATATGGCACTTCGTATCGGATGCGCAGCTGCGCCCGGTAAGGCACGGGACAACAAAACCGGATCATGGCGTGTCTTCATGCCGGTCGTAGAACAGGATAAATGCACGCTCTGCGGCACCTGTGTCCTTGCCTGCCCGGAGACAGCCGTCACTGAAAAGGATGGCCAAATCCTCTTTGACCTCGACTACTGCAAGGGATGCGGCGTATGCGCCAACGAATGCCCTTCGCAGGCGATTAGCATGATTCAGGAGGAAAAATAAGATGTTGCAGATAATGGAAGGATCTCATGCCATTGCAGAAGCAGTAAAGCTCTGCCGGCCTGAGGTTATCTCCGCATACCCAATCACCCCCCAGACCCATATCGTTGAACGTCTGGCGGATTTTGTCGCAGATGGCGACCTAAACTCAGAGTATATCTGTGTAGATTCAGAGCTTTCCGCACTCTCTGTGTGCCTCGGTTCATCCGCCGCAGGTTCCCGTGTCTACTCAGCCACCTCTTCCCAAGGCCTCATGCTGATGGCAGAAGTAGTCTTTAATGTGGCAGGCATGCGCCAGCCGATCATCATGTCGATTGCAAACCGTGCACTCGGCGCACCGCTCTCCATCTGGAACGACCAGCAGGACTCCCTCTCCCTCAGGGATTCCGGATGGTTCCAGCTCTACGGCGAAGACGTGCAGGAGATGACAGACCAGCACTTCATTGCATACAAGGCAGCAGAACGGCACGACGTCCTGCTTCCCGGGTTCGTCTGCTTTGACGGGTTCATCCTCTCGCACACCTATGAACCGGTGGACATCCCGACGCAGGAGGAGATCGACACATACCTCCCGCCCTTTGTGCCCTATAACAAACTCGATGCAAAAGCGCCTCTGTCAATGGGCATGTATGCCACACCGGACTACTACATGGAGTTCAGGTATGAGACAGACCTGGCACTGCAGCGTGCCGGTGACGCGATCAGTGAGGCAGGCAAAGAGTTTGGCGAGATCTTCGGTCGCGACTACTCCACGCACACCGAGAGTTACCGCATGGACGATGCGGATATCGCATTCGTTGCCCTCGGCTCTTTATGCGGCACCGTAAAAGATGCTATCGACGATATGCGTGCAGACGGCATCAAGGCGGGTCTCGTCAAGATTCGAACCTACCGGCCGTTTCCCGCAAAAGAAATAGCACAGGCACTCGCAGGCGTCCCCAGGGTGGCAGTTCTTGAAAAGAATATCTCTCTTGGCACTGCTATGAAAGGCATTGTCGGCCTTGAAATCAAAGATGCACTCACCGGCACGGGGATTGACGTATACAGCTATGTCGTCGGTCTTGGCGGCAGGGATATCCGCAAAAAAGACATCCGTGCCATTGCCGCACTTGCAGAAAAGGGAGAAGGGAATATCTTCTATGGCCTGAGAACGGAGGTGCTGTAATGGTTGACAAATCACTGGAACTCTTTGACTGCGGTCACCGCGCCTGCGGTGGATGCGGTCCTGCCATGCTTGCACGGCTCATGCTCAAAGCAACAGGCGAGGACGTCATTGTCGTCGCATCCACGGGGTGCATGGAGGTATTCTCCACACCCTACCCCGAGACTGCATGGAAGGTTCCCTGGATTCACTCACTCTTCGAGAACGCTGCAGCAGTTGCATCCGGTATTGAGGCTTCCCTAAAGCACAATAACCGGACAGAGAAAGTTGTCTGTATCTGTGGTGACGGCGCCACCTTTGACATCGGAGTGCTCTGTATCTCCGGTGCCTTTGAACGCGGACACGATATCACCTACATCTGCTACGACAACGAGGCCTACATGAACACCGGTATCCAGCGATCCGGTGCCACCCCGTATAACGCAAACACCACGACAACGCCTGCCGGCAGAATGTCAATGGGCAACTCACTCCCGAAAAAAGACCTCCCCCAGATTCTCAATGCCCACGGTGCATCCTATGTCGCAACGGCATCGGTTGCATACCCGATGGACGTCATGAAGAAAGTCGAAAAAGCCATTAACACCCCGGGCCCCTGTTACATCCAGGTCCATACACCATGCAGCACCGGGTGGGGTTTTGATGGTGCCAAGACCATTGAAATCGGCAAACAAGCCATTGAATGCGGTCTCTGGGTCAATTACGAGATGGAGAACGGCGAACTCAAAAAGGCAAAGAAAGTACGTCGTGTCCCGGTTGACGATTACCTAAAGGCACAGAAGCGATTCCGTCACCTCTTTAAGCCACAGCCGGTCACCGAAGAGATTGCAAAGATTCAGGCAATCGCTGACGCAAACGCCGAAAAATACAACATCGACATAAAACTGAACAAATAATCCACCATCAGTGGATATTCACTCTTTTTTTACACAAAAACATTTACTCCTTTTTTAACATCAAAAAAGGAGATTTAGTTATCTTATCTTTCGGAGAGCAAACGCTCCAAGCCCCATTACCACACCAAAAAATCCAAGAGGTGTCTGCGTGGGTGTGGGTGGTATCGGCGCTGCTGTGTCCGTAGGTGCAGGCGGACTGGTCGGTTCTGCTGTGGGCTCCGTCGGAACGGCTGACGGATACGTCATCATATAATATCCGCTCCGGGTGATCGCTGCCTTTAGATACCCATCACTGCTGTCCATTTCCGCCTTAACCACATGCCATTTATCTGCCACATCATTCCACCAGTAGAGATTGTGGAAAATTGAATTGTCACTGGCCCGGATACCCAGTTGGGCAGACGAAACAAACGACGACCTGTCCGGACTGATATGGTACACAGAGAGCAGATGCTCTCCCTCAGGGAGCGGGCCTATCTGCTGCGGGTCATCTACCGCAATCAGGGACAAAGACGTGAGTCTCTGTGCCTTGGTATTTAGCGCCTGTGTCCCTTTTGAAAGAAAGACATATGCCACCCTCTTTGCATCATACAGCATCGTGTCGGTCTGCACGATACCCCCTGTAGTGGTGTCAGGCAAAACCCTACCCGTGCCGGTGATCAGGGTAGGCATTTCCGGTGTAGGCGTTGTGCCTGCTGAATCCGTTGCAGACGCAAGCAGGGTAAAGGTGCCGCCTTCGATTCTCCCCACTACATCTTTCAGTCCGTTCACATCGGCATAGGCATAGTAGGTATATTCACCAGGACGATAGTCACCGGTATACCAGACGCAGGTGGCACCGGGCTGCACCGGCACAAAGGCATAGGCCGTCTGTGGGTGCTGGTTCGTGATAGGCACGGCATGGGAAACCGCTGCATCGTCATTGAGTGCCGAATAGGTGAACCCTCCGGGGTCCTTAACATAGATATCAATACCCGGGTCTGTTGCGCTCACCCCCGGGCGGTTAAAGATCGGGTGCAAATTTGTCTCCATCCGGAACCCAAGTTTCACGCCGCGGATGGTCTTATATCCCGTTGCGTCTTTGCCCCCGTCCGGGGTGTATACCCAGAGCTTCACCTTTGCTTCCGGCTGCTCCACCCGAAACGACAGATGCGGCGTTGCCTGTGCCACCCCATTTGGATAGGAGTACCAGGCACCGGTACGGCTGCCGAACTCTGCCGGTGTCACCGCAAATGGTGAAGACGTCACGGATAGGATCGTTTCCGGTGCGGTCGACGCCGAAACATCTGTTCCGGGCGGATACCATGCCACCTGAGTATCTTTGGCTGCCAACACCCCCGGGTTAAGGATAAGACCCTCCTCACCCACAAAAACAGTCGACCCCTGGGTGACATCCGCCACAGATGCACCAACGGGCAGAATACAAAAACCAGCAAGAATGATACCACACGCAAAAATAATCAGTTGTAATCGCATTTTTTCACCTCTGATATCCGCAAATATCATCTGCAAGATATAAGAGGGTGCCGCCATCCACCCGTTCGTTCACTCTTTTTTGCGGTGGCTCATCAGGTACGGAACCAGAAACACCAGCACAAGGGCAATCCAGAATGTCCCAAAGATGAGAAGAATCTGCTCCTGAAAGGTATCATAATAGCGCACCTGCGCACTCCGCGCATTCTCCCAGACAATTGTCGTGCCGTTAACGGTTGCGTTCGCGACGCCGCCGGTGCTGATGTATCCGAGAAGCGGGTTTTTCACCCCATACTGCTCCGGCAGTGATACCGTGATCGTGGAGGAGTCAGTTAGCAGCACCGTAAGCTCATTTGAGTGCAGAGGTGCAACATACTGAATCGTATAATTGCCCTTGGGAAACCTGATCGCGCCGGAGAAATCCTCGGTATAGTTCACCGGCCCGGTAGCATTGAATAGCGAGATCTCCGATACCGTAATCGCTACCGGTGCACCCAATAACCCCGGCTCAGTGAAGGCATATTTGTCTGCCTGCTGCACCTCAACCTCTGCAGTATACGCGGTGCCGTTCTCTCCTACCGTAAATTCAGCCGAGAGCGCGGACACCGTGCCCACACAGAGAATCAGCGCAAGACAGACAAGAGCGACTTGAGATCTGCGTCTATTTCTATGGGCGGTTCGCATTGGCGGATCACTGTCTCGGGGTCTTTTAAGAGGTGCCCGGTCACCACACATACAATCCGTTCGTCAGGGTCAATCCGACCTGCTTCCATCAGTTTTTTAATGCCCGCAACCGACGCTGCAGACGCAGGTTCAACACCGATACCCTCCTTGCGTGCGAGATCGCGCTGCATCGCGAGGATCTCTTCGTCAGTAACAGACTCAGCCGTACCATTGGTCTCGCGGATGGCACGCAGCGCCTTTTCCGCATTGACCGGCGCACCAATACGGATGGCAGTCGCCACCGTCTCCGGCTCTTTAAACGGTATGACTTCCGGCAGGTACCCAAGAATCGCCTCGACAACCGGTTGTGCTCCGGCCGCCTGAATCCCGGTCATCATCGGCATCCGGTCGATGAACCCCAGTTCAATAAATTCACCCAGACCCTTATGGACCGCAGAGATATTCCCTGCGTTACCGACCGGGAGAACAATACGGTCCGGCACATCACCCAGCTGGTCAATGATTTCAAACCCGATGGTCTTCTGCCCTTCCAGCCGGTAGGGATTGACCGAGTTTAAGAGATAGAGCCCTTCAGATATGCAGAGATCATGCACCATCTCAAGGGCACGGTCGAAGTTGCCGCGGATGGCAATGACCTTCGCGCCATGCATCAGTGCCTGCGCCACCTTTCCCAGCGCCACCTTCCCGGCAGGGAGCAGTACAACAGCAGGAATCCCTGCCTTTGCTGCATACACCGCAAGAGACGCCGAGGTGTTGCCGGTTGACGCACAGGCAACGGTCTTCATCCCAAGCTGGAGCGCCATCGAGACACCAACCGTCATCCCGCGATCCTTAAACGAACCGGACGGGTTCATTCCCTCATGCTTTGCATACAGGTTTTTCAGACCAAGTTCCTCACCAAGTCTCTTCATATGGTAGAGTGGCGTCCCTCCTTCCTGCAGGGAGACCGGTTCTCCGGCCACGGGCAGCAGTTCCTGGTAGCGCCAGAGCGTCAGGGGACGACGGTTCCACTCAGCACGCGAGATATTCAGTTCATCGAGGTCGTATTTTACCGCAAGCAGGTGACCGCATGCACTGCAGCGGTAGATTATTTCATCCGCTGAATATTCAGCACCACAGTCGATGCAGACAAGACGATACATGCTGTATAGATTGGTATTCACCACAGGTATAGATATTCCCCAGTCCACCCGCTTCACAGCGAGGGATAGAGTTCATCCCGGCGATCGGCACGCACCGGAAATGCCGCACGCGCCGCCAGAACAGCACCTTTATCAATATCTGCACATAGGAGTGCAGTTTCGGCATCTGCTGTTCGGGCAACCATCTCACCCCACGGATCGACAACGACAGTCCCCCCGCAGTTCACCTCACCGGTACGCCCGCCGGCAGGATTCACCCCCGCCATATATATCTGGTTTTCAAGGGCACGGGCATGCAAAAAGAGATCCCAGTGCCTGAGGCGGGCACAGGGCCAGGCGGCAGGCACGACGACGGCATCACACCCCGCCCGCGCATAGGCAGAGAAAAGGTCGGGAAACCTCAGGTCGTAGCAGATAGCGAGACCGAACCGGACCCCGTTAAGCGTGAAGCACGCCAGTGTGTCCCCCGGCGAAAACGATGCATCCTCCCCGCCCGGCGAAAAAAGGTGAATCTTTGCATACTCTGCCATGCAGGCACCGTCAGGTGCAAAGACTGCAACGACATTCTGCGGCATGGATTCCGTTTTTTTCCGGTATGAACCCAGCACATGAATACCTGACGCCGTAGCCACTGCCGCCCATCCGGCACAGATAACACCAGACCCGTCATCCGTGAACGCCGTGTCATGAGGGTCCCACCCTGTTGGATATTGTTCGGGAAATATTACAAGGGATGCGCCCTGCTGTTTCGCCTGTAGCGCACATTCTTTGGCCCGCGCAAGATTTTGTTCCGGCTCTCCGGGAACGCTTTTGGCCTGCACACAGCAGATACGAACGCGTCCCTCACCCATCAGGATCCCCGAATGCCGCCTGGACAGCACTCCTGTTTACGACATACACCCCGAAGATGATCAGCACAGCACAGGTGAGAAGCAACGGCGCCCCAAACGGCACAGAATATCCCATAATCTCTGCTGCAATCACGGTTCCTGCAAGAATAATGGATCCGCCAACAAGAAGCATCCCTCCCCTCAACACTTTTTCAGACATGATAGAAACCACCCTTCGATTATCAGCAGTAATTCTCTTGCATACCGTACATTACCTTTTTGATTTATGCCCCAAAACCGCGCGATATTTGCCGATATCAGCCGGGTAAACAACAACAAATATACGTATATGCTCAGTCAGCAGCAATTGTCGACGCATCGGCAGTTATCTGCCTGCCTGATGCCAAAAAAGAATGATTGCCTTTACACCGATTATTCGTACAGGAATGCTGCGTCAATGCGGGTATAGGACGCACATTCTTCCGGAGTAAAATGAATCGCAATCTCGCGTACTGCGGTATTATCTGAGTCAGAACCGTGAATAACGTTCATTCCGATCTCTATTGCATAGTCACCGCGAATGGTCCCGGGCGCTGCTTCTGCAGGGTTCGTTGCCCCGATCATCTGCCGGGTAATGGCAACGATATTTTTGCCTTCCCATACCATCAGAAAACAGGGTCCACTGGTGATATAGGCCTTCAGGCCTGCGAAAAATGGCTTTCCCGTGTGCTCGGCATAGTGCTCCATTACACGTTCTTCCGGAAGTGTTTCAAACTTTCCGGCGACCATCTTCAGGCCTTTCTTCTCAAACCGACCAATGATCTCACCGACAAGGCCGCGCTGGACACCATCGGGTTTGATCATCAAAAAAGTGCGATCCATAAAGGGGATCACTCCTTACCAAGGGCCTTGCGGCCTGCCTTGGTCCAGGCAACACGACGTGGGACACGCCCAAGTTTGTAGTTACTCTGGCATTTTTGACTGCAGAAGTAAGAGATGGATCCGTCTTTACGGACATACATCTTTCCAGTACCAGGTTCCAGCGGTCCACCGCAGAACGAACAGATATGATGTTCAACCATTTACTTCACCTTCTTGAAAGTTTCTTTGCCTCACGCTCAGTCTCAATGAGCATCAGGACATCGCCCTCACGGATAGGGCCAACCGTGTTACGGGTAATAATACGGCCTTTGTTGTTTCCTTCAAGGATACGGCACTTCACCTGCATGGCTTCCCCATGCATGCCGGTACTGCCGATGACCTCGAGGACTTCTGCCGGCGTTGCGTCTGCCATAGTTCAGTTCACCCTCTCAGTTCTTTGATCTGCCCGAGCACTTCGTCTAGGAGATCCTTTGCCTTTCCGGCTTTGACAATGGCTGCTGCTGCTGAGCCTACGTCAAGTCCGCTTGCGGCACCGACATCATTCTGCTTATTGATGATCACATACGGAATCTGCTTTTCGTCGCAGAGTGCAGGAAGGTGCATCACAATCTCTTCCGGCTCAACGTCGCCGCCAATAAGCACGAGTTCAGCGCTTCCGCGCTCGACAGCCTTTGTTGCTTCGTTCGATCCTTTCTTAATTTTGCCGGTGTCCCGGGAGACCTCAAGAACTTCAAGTGCTTTGTTCTGGATCTCGTCGGAAACTTCAAATGTTACATATACTTTTGACATAACTCACCTCATTCAGGAGCACACCATACACCCGGCCATGTGCCGGGACATATGTGGTAGCGTATCGCTCCCTCATCACTCATCAGTTCGTGATTGATGTAGCTATATTATATCGACAGTGTTACGGATAAAGGTTATCAAACCGGGGGTTCGCCTTCACCGGATTCCGTTGGAATTCGGGCAGAATGCGCCAGAACACGGAAGATAGAAGTCCCGTTTTCCGAAAACACCTGCTTTAAAATCCCATCCGGAAGGCAAACGGTATAGCGCTCGCGTTCCGTATCCCCCACCACCAGATAGTCAACCCCGTAGCGGGTGAGTAACGACGGTGACCGAAGTGGATCTTCATAGATCATCTGCACATCGGTCATACGCTGCGAGACACCGGCATCAGACCCCCGCCACATGACCTCATGAAACGGCATGCCGATGACGGTCGGGATGCCAGTGAATGACGACATACGGGAGTAATACTTGTAGTCCCCTCCCTCTGCCTCAACGATGGTGATGTGCCCCGGCAGGGCTGAGAGATACGCCACCGCAGCAGCATCACCCGGATGAGATATTTTTACCCAGGCAAGCCCATCCAGCGTCTTACCGCCGTAGCCATACGTCAGATCAGGAATCGCCACCGGCGCACAGATCAACAAAAGAGCGAGCGCCCCGGCGCCGGCCCGGACGACCCACGGCGAGGTAAACCGAACTCTGACGTGCGCTGTCAGCCACTCCCCCAGCCAGATAAAAGCACCAACACTCATCATCATCCAGGCAGTTATACCGAATTTAAATACCGTATTCATCCGATAAAAGTCGTCACCCATCCCGTCAATGAGATAGAAGAGTTCCGTAA
This sequence comes from uncultured Methanoculleus sp., assembly GCA_964523185.1. Lineage (GTDB taxonomy): Archaea > Halobacteriota > Methanomicrobia > Methanomicrobiales > Methanomicrobiaceae > Methanogenium. The sequence goes on along the minus strand of CAZFXY010000004.1, from coordinate 9,198 downwards.
AGATCAGCACCCCCAGTCCCAGGATCGCGATCACTTCTGCAGGGCGGAACGTGCGGCGCAAAATAAGGGCCGCAAGCGGCACCGCAGCCAAACCTGCGGCCCAATAACCCGTAAGAAGAAACGGCACGAGAACAATCAGGAGCCGGGTGTTTTCCCGGATATCGCGAAGCGTGGCACACCAGAATATCACGATAAAAAACCCGTATACCAGCATAAATTCCGTCACCGCTGACGGGTTTGTCACCATGCCAATGCCCGCGATGCCCTGGGTGGTGAGCATCAGATAATAGGGCGCAAAGAAAAGGACAGAGACTACCGGACAAACAAGAAAGAGGCGCCATGGATACGGGTCGGGCACCGCTGCACGTCTGGCCCGGTACCAGATGATTGCCCCGACTACCAGCAGAAGCGGTGCATACACGAGGACGTCCCAAGAGTTCATCCCCGGCATCACACCCAGACAGAGCGCGACTCCCCCCAGACAGATCCACCGGTTCCGCTCAGACAACCCACCCCATTCGTGCAGGATATAGAGCATGAGAAAGATGAAAAGCGCCTGCACAAAAAGCGAGATGACGTGGGCATGAGGATCACCCCAGAGAAAGGAGAAGAACGGGTATTCATTGATGGTGTCAGGAATGGTGCGGGTGGAATTCCAAAGGATATCATGTGCACTGGCGCCCAGAAAGATCTGCAGAATACATGAGGGGTTTACCAGAAAGAGAGCCAGCACCGGGAGTGCCCGGAAACGTTTCAACAGCAGATGACCTGCTGCATACAGAGTGACAGCCGCATTGGCAAAGACCGTCGGCAGGATGAGATTAAAGGCAACAGACGATGGAACGCCGGAAAGGAGCCCGGTCACCCCCATCATCCAGTGCCCGAGGTAATAGTAGATCGCAAGCGTACCTCCTGCAAACCACGGGTCAGCGGGAGGCACCATTGGTGCACGCATCACAGACGCAAGAAAGGCGTGGTCCATGAACTTTTCCGCATAGGAGATCATCGGATTAAAGAACCGGATCTCGGCCATAAAGATAAAACAGAGCAAAAAGGCGACGTCCCACTTCCAGACACCGGAGAACTTTTCCCGGGTGTACCATCCGGTGGTGGCATAATAGCCAATGATGACCAGAAACGGAACCACCGCTGCCTGCACCGGGATATGGGCAAGACCCAGATACCAGCTGAGGCCCCCAAATAGCAGGAAAGAAAGGGGATAGGAGACCGGATAACTAAACCGCCCGAACGCACCCGAAAGGACAGGCCAGAGGGCAGTCTGCAGAATTTTCAGGATCAAAAGCCAGAAAATCAGCCCCCCTGCCTGGGCCGCCGCCCCGATCATTTAACCTCCGACACATCCAGGGAGTGGGAAAAGGCACGCCGCAGGAGGGAGACGGCCCAGTCACCAAAGACATAGAGCGAAACCACACCCCCTGCCACCGTGACGCCATTTTTGACGAGATGGTCAATGACCGCAATAAGGGTTGCAATCGCAGGGTCCACACCCGCAAGCGATAAGGTGAGGGCAACGGCGATCTCATAGGTGCCGACACCACCGGGCGTAACCGGCACCGCCTTGACCAGATTGCCGATGACAATGGCAAGTGTGACCACCACAAACGGAATGGCCGTACCAAACATCAGTGCAATGACATAACAGATCACGACATCAGTCACCCAAATCAGAAGGGAAAGGCCAGACAGCCCCACAATCCCTGTTGCTGAAAGTGATGCTGCCTTCACCTGATTCAGGAGGTCAATTGCCATGTGCAGATATCGGTTCTCAGACTGAAAACGCCCTGCAGACATGATGAATACCACAAAAAGACCACAGAGTCCAAGCGCTACATAGATGACCGTGATAAACCAGTCCGGGACATTCAGGACGAAAGGAAGGGCCACCGCACCTAAGAGGGCGATGGTCACAATATCAAAAAAGCGTTCCACGACCAACGACGAGAGCCCATTGGTATAGGTCGCATCGGCCTCCTGCCGGAGAATAAAGAGACGAATCAGATCCCCCAGACGTGCCGGGACAATGAGGTTTGCCGTCTGTGACAGATAGATACAGGCCGTAGAAAGCCAGAGAGACACAGAAACCGCGAGGCTTGCAAGGATGGAACGGTACCGAAATCCGCGGAGAAACCATGCGCCAACACAGATGACGATGGCAAGAATCAGGTATGACCAGACAGCATTCTGAACGGCAATCAACAGATCATCCCATACCCGATAAAGCATAAACACAATGATGCCAACTGCAAGAATGGTGGGCAGCACAATGGCTGTTACCTTTTTAATCATCCAGGTGCCGCCTCAGGTGAAAAACTGCCATTCCCATTTCATACACATCGCTGAACCTGACGGTCGTCTTTTCACTGGTACGCCATCGCACCGGAATCTCTGCGATACCTAATCCCCTGTGCTGCGCCCGGACCAGAAGTTCTGTGTCCCAGAACCAGTGTGGGGCCTCAATGCAATCCAGCAGGGAGCGTATGCGTTCCCGGCGAACTGCCTTAAACCCGCACTGATGGTCATACAGACTGCTCTTCAGGACGGTGCGCACCAGAAGGTTGTACCCACGGCTCGCCACCTCACGTCCCTGTGTGCGCACAATGTCGCTGTCCGGCATCAGGCGGGATCCGGTTGCGATATCACTGCCTGTACGGATGGCCTGGATCAGCGCAGGCAGATGTGCCATATCAGTTGCCAGATCCACATCATAGTAGCAGACAATCTCTGCATCCACCGCACGGATGACACGGGTCAGGGCCGTTCCGCGGCCAAGGCGTTCATCTGCATGAAAAAGACGGACACGGGAGTCTTTTTTCTCCCATTCACGGACAAAATCCGCACTGCCGTCGGTGCTGCCGTCCTCTGCCACCGCGAGCAGAAAGGAGTCTGTGATTCCCTCCAGCACCTCAATGGAACGGGGAATGGCTGTTTCAAGTGCCGTTCGATCATTATAGACCGGGAGAATGGCGCAGACGTCGTATTCCGTCACAAAGACACCTTCCGGGAAAGAATCATCCCGGCCACTGCCTGTGCAGCGACCACTGAGCCCTCCATACTGCGTTCCGGATAATTGGATGCGGAGAACATCCCGGCGCAGTAGCAACCGCCCACCTCATACGGGGGAATAAGACCCCGGAATCCGGTGGTGTACACCGGCCCGGCAGCGGTATCCGCCGTCATATAGTGCCATCGGATCTCATCACGGGAGACGCCGAAACGTGTGCAGAAATCGGTAATCATCCGTTCCTCGTGATTCTCTGAGAGATGATCCTGAAAATAGGAGGCGAGGTAGACGATGTGTTCCCCATACCATTCAAAGGGGGCAAAGTTTGTATGCCCGATAACCGCTCCGTACGGCGCCTCATCCTTTATATTGACCCAGTAGATACCCTGCAGTACATCGCGGGAGAGACCCATCGTCACACAGGCCGCCCCCTGATACGGGATCTCCGGAAGAGAGGGCCCGCCCATAGATGTGAGAACAGAGGGACGTACGGTTGAGACCACGGCGTCATAGGGTGCCCCGTTGACCATCCACCCGCCTTTTTCTGTTTTTTCAAGAGTGCGGGCAGGGATACCAGTATGAATCGCCCCACCATTCCTGCGGATTGCATCTGAAAGTGCTGTGACAAGGCTCTGGTAACCATGCCGCAGATATCCCAGCCGCTCCCCCTGCGGACCACGGTCTGAACGGATGGCAATCCGTGATATCAGCCACGCGGCCGAGATTTCATGACGCCGGTCTCCGAATTTGCTGCGCAACAGAGGGGCAAAAAATGAATCATACGCATGCTGCCCGCAGGTGTCCAGAATAAACGCATCTGCAGTCATGTCATCATAGGAGGCAGTCTCATAGCTCCCCGCCCTGAGTGTCAAAAGGGCAAGCCTGATTTTGTCACGCAATGTGAGAAGCGGATAACGAAGAATTTCTAAGGGCGTCGTCAGTGGATAAAGCCGGCCATCGCTAAAGTAACCCGTGCTCCCGTTGAGCCAGATGAGATCTGCGGTGAGACCGAGTTCATCCATGAGCGCAATGAGATGCGCATCGCCAGAAAAGCAATGGTGGTAATATCGCTCAATAGCGGTATCATGAACAGGAGAGGAGGATAACAGACCACCGGCTTCTGCTGAGGCCTCCAGCACATCCACAGGGTATGTACGGGAGAGATAATATGCGGCAGAAAGTCCGGTCAATCCTCCACCTATGATGCAGATTCTCATTATATACTTAGTATTGCCAGAATTGCCATAAGAAAGTTTTTGAAGTTATGAAAGAAATGTGTGGTATAGTCTGAAGAAGCAATTTTTTAATTCGATCGGATGGTGTGCATACATGAGAGTTTTTTTCATAGGATTTGGCCAGGCAGGCGGTAAAATTGTCGACATGTTCATTGAACAAGACAAAAAGGCACCGACAAGGTGCTTCCGGGGGATTGTAATTAATACTGCACGGACGGATCTTATGGGCCTCGATAACATCGAGCTCAAGGATCGTATCCTCATTGGACAGACGGTGGTTAAAGGCCATGGGGTTGGGACCGATAACGTAACCGGAGCCAAAATAACCGCTGACGAGATTGACAGCATCATCAACACCATCGACAACCGCGGCACCCACGATATTGATGCATTTGTTATCTGCGCAGGCCTTGGCGGAGGTACCGGATCCGGTGGAACACCAGTGTTAGCACGCCACCTAAAACGAATATACCGCGAACCGGTCTATGCATTGGGCATTCTTCCGGCACCAGAAGAGGGAAGGTTATACTCATATAACGCAGCACGTAGTCTTTCCACCCTCGTTAATGAAGCGGACAACACATTCGTTTTTGACAACAGTGCATGGAAAAACGAAGGCGAGAGTGTCCGCGGAGCGTATCAGCGTCTTAATGACGAAATTGTGCGCAGATTCAGCGTTCTTTTCCGTGCAGGTGAGGTAGGTAGGGCCGGTGTTGGGGAGATGGTTGTCGATTCCAGTGAGATCATCAACACCCTCCGTGGTGGTGGAGTAAGCAGTGTTGGATATGCCATTTCAGAGACCATCACGAAGGGCAGCGGACAGAAACGGGGCTTTGGCGGCGGACTTCTAAAGGGTCTCAGGAAAAAGGAGGCGTCAGAGGAAGTGCTCATGGGCGAAGACAAATCAGCAAAGATCATCGGTCTCGTTCGCCGTGCAATGCTGGGTCGTCTGACCATGCCCTGTGATTATACCACCGCTGAGCGGGCACTGGTGCTGATTGCAGGCCCCCCGAGTGAGATGGATCGCAAAGGTGTCGAGAAATCCAAGTCATGGGTGGAAGAGAACATTGCGGGCGTTGAAGTCCGTGGTGGCGACTACCCATCAGACAGCTCAAAGGTGGCCGCCGTGGTTGTGCTTGCAACCATCGGTGACGCGCCACGTATCCGTGAACTGATGGAGATTGCGAAAGAAACAAAGGAGGATGTAATCAAGTCCAAAGAACGTCGTTCATCCATGTTCAACGGTGACGAGATTGATCCACTCTTTGAATGAAATCAGATAAACAGGTGAAGTACGCCATGAAACGGGGAATAACACTCATATTTTCAATAATACTCGCACTCTGCCTGGTGCAGGGTGCAGCAGCAGCAGATTTTGAGCAAAAGGTCGCAGAAGTAACACCGCCATCAGGGGATCTTGCGCCCGGAGAACAGGTCATTGTTCATGTGATCGTCAAACTGACAGGGGGGAACAAAGATACCACATTTAACCCAAATCATGACCTGGAGGCATACACCGAACTTGTAGATCCAAAGTGGGATTACACCATCCTTGTAAATGAACAGGGAATGTTAAAACAACGTTCCGGTCAATATGTGCGTCTCTCCGGATTTGAACTTGAATACCCGGACACCAATGATGTGACCGTGGATTACGTCGTTATCGGAAAGGTACCTGTAGTCACCCAAACCAGTGATGTCGTTCTTTACCGTCTGCGCCAGGTTGATGTAAACGGCAATGTCCCAGCCGGCGCAGAACTCATTATTGAACGCACCGTGATAAACCCCGGCGATGTCGACAAGATACGGGAACTCCGTGAAGAAAAGATCAAAGAACTCCGCACAGCAATCGATGAGTACACCGCGCTTGGAGTGAATGTCGTTCAGGCAGATCAGCTCTACCAGCAGGCAAAAGAGAAGATTGAACAATCAAAGACAGCCGGTTACTCAAAGGCCAATGTACTGCTCACAGATGCAGGAAACGTGATTAAAGAGGCAGAAGGAAGTCTTGAAAAGGCATATGCAGGCAAACTTATCGATGTTGCACAGGTGACCATTGATACGGTAAACGGTGACGTCAGCTACTTCATCAACAACCGGAGCATGTCTGGCGATGCCAGGGTAACGGCGATCCAGAATAAGGTAGCACTCTCAGAGACACAGGTGTCACAGGCAAAAGACTTCCGTGATCATGATGACTACTACCAGTCGCGCCTGAAAGCCAATGAAGCACAGCTGACCGCAAATGAAGCCCATTCAATGTCTACCGAACTGAGAGAAAATATCGGTGAAGGACTGATCCCGGATATCAAAGGTCTGGGACCCTATGCCATCATCTTTGTGGCTGTTGTCATCGTCGCAGGCATCGGATATGTGTTGTACCGCCGGCGTACCAAATGGGATGAGCTGGGATAACCGACATTCCAATCTTCTTCCTTTATTGTCCCAGCCATTCTTTTTTCCAAAACCTGATCCTTTATAGCTAAGACACTATCTCTCAGACATGTGCTCATTCAATGAATAGGATGAGATAAGCTGCTTTTTCTCCTACTGCACCATGGTCGTCTATCAGATGTAACGGAGAGCGGGAGCTCTTTTCCTGGTACATCACCACCATATGCACAGGGCCACCAGAGAAAAAAACACGACATACCTAAACAAATTGGGGAACAGACCTCAAAATTCCCCTGTTCAGCGGGGAACACACCAGCACTATCTTTCGGAGAAAATAGAACAGATAACAATCCTCTTCCTTCCGGACATTAGGCAGGGGCGATGCATATCACCTTCAGAAGCCGGGGAAAAATCGGCACACCAGACTCCTGATAACCGCCAGCGCTACCTTCCGGAGAAGACTACTGATATGACCGAAAAGTTGCATGGAGAGAAGAGGGAGGAAAAGAGGAAGAAAGTGAGGTGAGGTGAGGTGAGGTGAGGTGAGGTGAGGTGAGGTGAGGTGAGGTGAGGTGAGCGGGAAAGAGATGCAGACTC
>CAZFXY010000004.1:0-1850 GCA_964523185.1 uncultured Methanoculleus sp. | reverse complement strand
GTGAGGTGAGGTGAGGTGAGGTGAGGTGAGGTGAGCGGGAAAGAGATGCAGACTCAAAAATACCGCCGGGGAAAAAAGATGAAAGGTGACAGGTCTTCAGGCAGTGCCATTCACCGGCATGTCCGCAGCCTGTGCCATCTCCGGGCGAACAAAAATGTTCCAGTTAACACTGCCCATCTTTCCGTCGCGGAAGATATAATATGCAGGCAGCCGGTGCCTGTTGTCATAGATAGAGAACCAGTAACTCTGCCGGATACCGTCCATCTTCACATATCCCGGCAGATCAGAAAAACCGTCCGGGTTATGGGAGACAACGACGTCATACCTGCCATCTGCAAACATCTCGGGGTTATCCGCCGCGGACGACAGATAGGCCAGTTTCTGAGAACGGTCACCCCGATAATACCACGGCAGCGGCCACACGCCCTCTGATGTAATCGCAGTTTTATTTCCTGCATCAATGAGGCAGAAGAGTTCACGGAGTTCTTCAGAATTCTGCACCTGCACGATAGGCTCATTGATGTCAGCAGGAGTAAAGGTGACATGCAACACCATCACAACGAGGAAGACCGAGAGTACCAGGGCCACCATTGCCTTTTTTCGGGTCATAAAAAACGCCGCGACAAAGATCATCGGAAGAAGCTGATGCAAAATCAGCCACGGCACCTTTTCACCAATGATTGCATAGGTAACAAGTGACGCACCCATCCACCAGATGCAGAAGAGCGCAAAGCCAAGCTGACGGTCGCATCCTGGCCGGTTCCCGCCACTGCAGAGATTACCCGCACGGGTAATGAGGCCGGATAGCCTGTTGGGTGCCTGATAAAACGAATCGGATGCCGCGTTCACCGATACATCCTCATCTGTAATCGCAGCCTCACCGTCCTCTGTTTCCGTCGTGCCAGCGTCTGCAGTGAAACCAAGTTCCGGTTCGAAATCGGGTCTATTTTTTGAATCAGATTCATCTGCTGATAATGCGTCAGATTGAGCTGCCGCCGCCTCCGTCACGTTCGAAAGGAACGGCATCCCACAGCTCTTTACCTCTCCTTTGGTGCCTCCAATACCTTTGGTGCCTCCAATACCTTTGGTATCTCCAAAATCTTTCGTATCTTCGCCAGCACAAAGATCAGTCCCATCCGGTATGACATCCGACTCTCCGGTATCTGCGGAATTTCCCGTATCCACGGCTGCATAAAGACAAGCCTCATCCGGCATGGCATTTGCCCCTCTGGTATCTGAGGAATCTCCGGTATCTGCGGAATTTCCCGTATCCCCGGCAGCATAAAGACAAGCCTCATCCGGCATGGCATCTGCCTCTCCGGTATCTGCAGAGTCTCCCCTCGCTCCGCCAGCACAAAGATCTGTCCCATCGGGTATGACATCTGCCTCTCCGGCTGCGGCAACAGACATGAGCCGATCTGATGCCTGCTGTCGCCGTTTCCGGAAAAGGATGATACAGGCACATGCCTGCACCGTTCCCACGAGTGCAAGGAGGGCAATCGGTACCTCATAGAGCAGCAGGAGAAGGATATAGAAATACGGCGGTCCTCCCAAACGCTGCTGGGCCGACATCGCCGTCCAGTGTTCTATCGCATCGAATGCACCGGTCAAAAGCACCTCAGGGTGCGCCCCGAACGATGAATAAAAGAGCGCACCCACCGCCCCGATTATTGCAATGCCGAGGATGAAATCCACCCACCATCCCTTCTTCAGATGCACCCACTTCAGCACCACAGCGGCAAGAATGGATACCCCGAATATCACAAGGATGATGGGCATATTCTCTTTTGAACAACAACCCAGCCCTGCGGCAAGGGCCGCCACCAGCATATAGCGGCGTTGTCCGTATT
>CAZFXY010000003.1:0-30675 GCA_964523185.1 uncultured Methanoculleus sp. | reverse complement strand
CCCGGTGAAGACCGCTGATTCAGACGTGCCCAGTGAGTGGTCATAGTAGGAGATATAGAAGTATCCGCCCTCCCCAGGATCCGTGCCCCAACTATTTTTAAAGATGAAGGCGCCGTCATCCGGTGGAGTAACGGCAAAATTATCTTTCGGGAATGTGTCATCCCATCCCACAAGGGCGACGGCATGGCCACCTTCGATGATATAGCCTTCACCCGGACAGTAATAGGTGGGGTAGTTGTTGGCAAAGCAGGACCTGTTGACTTTGAAACTAACATAGAAGGCACCGTCGTTTATGAGTGTCTGCTTAAAGAGGTCGTTATCCAGCGGATCTGTCCGTTTCGGCAGAAAGGTAACATCACGAATGTCGAGCACCGGAGGAAGATCGGTGCGGGATATGTTGGACGGTATCGGGAGTGCGTAGGGTTCATCTATCTCCAGAATTGGCCCGCTGCCACGGGTGAGATAGGCAGTAGACATAAATGCGTTCCCTCCGTCACAGGGAGCGATGTCAAAACCGTCCGGATACTCGTTTGAACAGAGATTTTTCATATTGTTTTCAGAGAAGTTTTCTGCTATTTCGGTATCGGTGAGATACGTTGACTCAAGCGAGCCATAGGTAGCAAATGCCCAGCAGCTGCCACAATTCCCCTGATCGCGAACCGGGGTGACTCTTTCTTCATCCCGAAGGTCAAATTGGGGGGGCAGAAGTGATCTGATCCTCTGAGCAGTTATCGCATTGTGGTCCGGCCAGAAGTTGACTGCGGGTGCCGGTATCAGGCCGCATATAAACGGGGTTTCATGGGAATATTCCGGTGAAGAGTCATCGGAACATCTGATAGAGCACTGACCGGTGCCATCTGCATCCAGCCCTTCTGTATAGGCAACAAATGCCGGATTAAGTGGCGCCTGTTCAAAGGTGAGCGCAGCTGCCCCCTGTACGAGAATGAGGACGGTAAAAAGAATTAATAGCGTTTTGCATATTGATAGACGAACCATAATATCACCAAAATATATAATAAACTAGTGATCGGGGTCAGGTATTAATGCATTGAAATGTGCCCTCTTTCTCTGATACCTTGCACCATCAGGACATCATGTATGCCATTTCACGATGTTTGACGCATCTGCTGCTCCTTTAATCGTTAATGGTTGAGAAGGGCTCCTGAAAAAAACAGAAAAAAAGTGTGGATGCTTAGGGTTTACCAGCCGCGGGTGTACTCGTCGAAACAGGGGATGCAGACGACGGTGCCGTTCTGTACGCGTGCCCGTTGTTCAGATACTGGTTCTCCGCAGGTTGCGCAGGGAACCGACCGGAAGATGCGGGCTCGTTCAGGGAGTTCGGGTTCAACCTCTTTGCATTCATAGATCTCGTGTAGTGGTACAGTGAGGATCTTCTCGATCATCGCAGACCGTAATTTCTGCATCTGTGCCTTGTCGGCAGCGCTCGCTGTGCCTGCAGTTATCCGTGCCTGAATCTCTGCTGTCTCCGGAAAGAGTGCATCCATGCTGAACGCAGGTTTCTGTGCAATGCGCACTGCCTTCTCACCATTTCTCAGGATGAAGGTGTAGACCGGTTTACCATGGTCACGGAAGATAAGGTTCCCTTTTCCCATCGTGCAGCCGGTGATATACTGGATGGCGTCGATCATACAGGCGTCGTTCTCTACGATGGCAACCATCTCCTCGTCTACTGCCCGTCCGGTGTTCAGACGCTCTTTTGCATACTCTGCTGCACGGTACCCAAATGCAAGGCCGGGGCAGATATGGCCATGGAATACGGCCACCTCTTCAAACGGCGGAAGTGTCACTGTCATGTGTCCATTATCTTTGCCCGCAAAAATAATAAATGCCTGTATCAATTCTGGGAGCAGCGGCGGTGAGATACCCTGATCTTGTCACCAAAGGAATGGATCCGGTTGTGACGGCACAAACAGAACAGCAGGCATACCTCTTTCTTTCCTTCTGACAGGCAAACCCTGTTTCCACTCCTTTTTTATTTTCAACACGCTCAAATAATGAGTATGCCCGTTGTCAGGTTTTGTTTCTCTCGCTCCCAGGCGGTACAGGAGGTTTCCTATGAAGAAGGTGAATCCTATGCAGATCTTCTGCTGCGCTGTGGCCTTGTTCCGGACACGATCCTTATTTTTGCCGGAGACAGGTCTCTTCCAGAGGATGCACCCGTGTGTGAAGAGGAAGTGACAATAGCAGAGACTGCATCGCGCGGATAGCGCACGAGCCTATTGTGATTATCCCCTTTTCGATGCATCGTGGCAGGGAATGGATGCTCAAAGAACACCGTGCACAACGATGCAAAGCACGCTGGTTGAGCGCAAAAAACAGTAAAAAAACGGATATGCCAGGGATTAATCCTCAGCGGTTGGTTCCTTCTCTTTTTTGGGCGGCGCAGGCGGACCCTTCACGAGATCCACCACCGGGCCGATGGCTGACGCGTGATAGTCGGGTTCGACAAAGAGACAGTCTTTCGGGCAGACCTCTGCACAAAGGCCGCAGATGATGCAGCGGAGGCGGTCAATCTGCCAGGTCCGGGCCTCACGGTCAACCTCAATTGCCTGTGAAACACAGTGGCGCTCGCAGTTGCCGCAGTAGATACAGTCCTCGATTGCGATGGTCACATGCCCCCGGGATGCTTCATATTGTTTGGCAGGTGTTGCGGGGTACATCAGGGTGGCGGGTTTCTCCGTCACATTCGCAAGCGCCCGCTTTAGCATGGCAAATAATGGCATACTCTCCTCACCTCTCCGCACACCCGATACACGGGTCAATGGTCAATACCACCACCGGCACATCCGCCAGTTCGATGCCTGCGAGCATCTTTACGAGGGGCGGGATGTTTGTCAGGGTCGGTGTCCGCACGCGGTGGCGAACGAGATTCTTTGTACCGTTTCCCTTCACATAGTGCATGCACTCTCCACGGGGCTGTTCTGAGAAGGCAAAGCATTCACCTGTCGGGTTGCCCTTCACCTTCACCTCGATGGGCCCGTCCGGCATCTTTGCGACTGCCCGTTCGACGAGGTCAATTGCTGCAAGCACCTCCTGTGAGCGGACGAGACAGCGATCCAGACAATCACCATGCGGGAGGGTTATTGGTTTGAACCCAAGTTCTCCGTATGCCGAGTAGCCGCTTGAGCGCACGTCCATATCGCAGCCGCTGCCGCGTGCCGTCGGACCGACCGCACCGAGATCCCATGCCTCTTCCTTTGTGAGCACCCCGAGACCCCGCATCCGGTGGCGCACGGTGTTGTCGTGCGTGAAGATGCGGTTTGACTCCTCAAGCTGGGGCCGTATTTTCTTTAGGTGGTCCACCATCTCGCCAAGTTTCTCGTCCGGGATGTCAAGGCGGATACCTCCCACCTTCGACGATCCCTGAATAACACGGCCACCGGTGGTGGCTTCCATGTCATCAAGAATCTCCTCTCTCAGGCGCCATGCGTTCATAAAGAGGTTCTCGAATCCCATTGCATCTGCTGTCAGGCCAAGCCAGAGCAGATGGGAGTGCATCCTTGAGTACTCCATCCAGATGGTCCGGATGAACTGTGCCCGGGGCGGCACCTCAATGCCCATGATATGTTCAACCGCATTGCAATAGGTTACCGAGTGGGTAAAGGAACAGATCCCGCAGATACGCTCTGCGATGAGGACATAATCCTTGAAGTCACGTTTCTCAACCAGTTTCTCAAGACCACGGTGGACATACCCGATGGTGGGTACCGCCTCAACCACCCGCTCGTCCTCCAGCACCAGATCCAGATGAATGGGCTCAGGTAGCACCGGGTGCTGGGGACCGAAGGGTACAACAATCCGGTTACTCATTTTGCATCACCTTCTTTGGGAACAATCGTGACAGACGGCATGTTTTTGAAGGGTGCCGGCACGTGTGTCTCAAAGAGATGGCCCTGGAAGTCGACGTTCATACCACTCACGCCCAGACCAAAGAGATCATGAAGCTCGTTTTCGTAGATGAATGCCCCCCAGTATATGCCGGAGATGCTGGGTGTGATGTCACCGTCGTGAACGGTTATCCGGAGGCTCTCAAAGGCCCATGACGCTGTGAACGTATAGTTGATCTCGTAACGGTCTCCCAATGGCGTGCAGCCGATCTGGACCAGCCGATATCCCTTTGTGTGATACTCCTCTGTCTTTTTCAGGAGGTCGGTGACCGGGATTTCTATAATAGTATGCTTTTGTTCGATCATTGCTTATCTCCCCCATTTTCTGCCATCTTTGCCCGTTTTTCTTCGAGGATCCCGAGGGCACGGACGACGCCGTCAATGATGGACTCGGGACGGGCCGCGCATCCGGGCACATAGACATCGACCGGGATGACCTTGTCAACCCCGCCCATGATATTGTAGCATTCCCGGAATACACCGCCGGTAGCGGCGCAGATGCCGATGGCGACCACGACCTTTGGGTCAGGCATCTGCTCATAGGTGTTTTTGACAACTGCCCGGCTCTGTTCGTTGATACCGCCGGTGATCAAAAAGACATCGGCGTGCTTTGGATTGCCGGTGTTGATAATCCCGAACCGCTCCAGATCATAGAGCGGGGTGAGGCATGCAACCACTTCAATATCGCAGCCATTGCAGCTGGATCCGTCGTAATGGATAACCCATGGGGATTTTGTAATATATGACATTTTCTCAACTCACCTCCCTACATCAGGGCAAGAACCCCCAGGTTGACTGCACCGACAACGAGTGCTACGAGCCATGCGCTCTTGAGCATCACCTGCCAGCGGACACGTGTTGTGGTATTGTCTATGACTATCTCAAGGAAATAGACGACGATGACGGCAAGAACGCCGACCCACGGCATAGAGGCAAAGAAGAGCCAGACGATGCCAAGGAGGAATACTGTCTCGTAGAGGTGTGCAATCTCGACCATGCCGAGGGTGGGGCCGGCAAATTCGGTAGTAAGTCCCTTCACCAGTTCCTGGTGAGCATGGTGGGAGGTTGCGAGGTCAAAGGGTGACTTGCGCAGCTTAATCGTAAGCACATAGACGATGCCCACAAAGATGAGCGGGATGGTCATGACGATGGGCTCGGGCCAGAGTGCGATGTCTTTCACCGCAAATGACCCGGTGGCCATATAGAATCCGGTAGCCGCAAGAATGAGCATCGGTTCGACTGCCATCAGTTGTAAGAGCTCACGTTCTGCTCCGACATGGCTGTATGGGGAGACTGCCGCATAGGCTCCCAGAATCAGGAAGACATGTGCAAGTGTCAGGGCAAAGATTACGAGCAGGATGTCTCCGCCGGAGAAGAAGAGTGCTCCGGTAAAGACTGCAAATATCAGGTACGAGAGGATGTAGAAGTTTACCTCGTTTCTGACGACTACCCTCTCCTTTTCAAACAGCTTGAAGATATCATAGAGCGGCTGGAGCACCGGCGGGCCGACACGCCCCTGCATCCGGGCGGTCACCTTTCGGTCAATTCCGACAATGAGTGCACCGATGAACGGTGCAAGGATGACAAATCCGATGGCAAAGATTATTTCAGTGATCATATCGCCACCCCCAGGAGCAGTGCGACAGCTATCATGGCAATGAATGTGATGCACAAACCGTTGCCGATATGGGAGAGGCGTTTTTCACCGAAGTAGTCCACGAGATAGTAGTTGCCGAGCGCCACCGGGCGCTGCACGCCCATGCTGCCCTTGAAATGCATGTCCTGAGTGGCCGGCAGGCCGCCCACGTACCGGGGCGAAATCTTGCGGTTTTTTCGGAAATAAAACAGGGAGAGCGGCATCACGAGCACCATGAAGACCATCATCACCATGATGATCGTGTTGGCTTGCCCGAGGGTCGCTGCCATGCCGTAGATGCCGAAGACGTAGGGCACCACCAGATAAGTGGATAGCAGGGGGAACCCGATACAGACGGCAACCATCAGCACCGTGAGGGGCACGAGGGCACTGTATTCAAAGTTCGATATCTTTACTTCCATATGTTCGGGTTTCCATGCAATCTGAATCAGTTTGCCCATCCATTTTGTCCAGAAGAATACCGTCACCGCACTGCCAAATGCCAGCAGAAGAACGAGCACGAATCCGTACTGGGCCTCAATGAATGAGAGGAGGGCTGCCCATTTTGATATGAGCATCCCAAAGGGGGCAAGGAACATACCGGCGATGCCGATGATCATCATCAGCCCCAGTATCGGCAGGCGGCCGATAAGGCCCGTCATGTCCTCGATATCCCTGCTGCCAATCTTGTGCTCGACCGTTCCTACAGAGAGGAAGAGGAGGGACTTTGCGATGGCATGGAACACAATTAAGAGTATTGCTGCCCAGACTGCCGCATAAGAACCGATACCGGCACAGGCAACGACAAGGCCAAGGTTTGCTATCGTTGAATAGGCAAGGACCTTCTTTGCATTGGACTGCGATATCGCGATACCTGATGCCAATAGGAACGTCACACCGCCTACAAGGGAAATGATGTAGCCGACCATGCTTGCGTCGTAGATGGGGGCAAACCGGACGATGACATAGACACCGGCCTTTACCATCGTACTGGAGTGCAGGAGTGCTGACACCGGAGTGGGCGCAATCATTGCACCTACCAGCCATGAGGAGAACGGCATCTGTGCCGCCTTGGTAAGGCCGGCAAACCCGATGAGGGCTGCAGGAATCATGGCGACAGCAGGGCCTGCGGCAAGCAGGGTGTCCATCATAATAAGGCTCCCTGAGGGGTCGATCATCCCGACATAGATAAAGGTGAATGCAAATCCAAGACCACCTACAAGGTTCAGGAGAAGTGCCCAGAATGCATTCTTCCGCGACTGTTCGTCCCAGCTGTATCCAATCAACAGGAAGGAACAGAGGGTGGTCACTTCCCAGAAGAAGAAGAGCCAGAAGAGGTTATTGGAGAATACCACGCCGAACATTGCCGCTAAAAATACAAAGATGAGGGCAAAGAACCAGCGCCGTTTGTCCGGCATCTCTGGATGATGGGCATGATAGTCACGCATGTAGCCGACTGAGTAGATACAGATCAGGCTGCCGATGATGCCGATGATCATCGCCATGATGATAGAGAACGGGTCAATGAACAGATTGTTCATTGCTTCGGTTCCCTGCATAAGGGATTCGGCATATATGACTACTCCCAGCTGGACCACGACAAGCCCGGCAATGAGATATTGCCGATATTTTGCGGCAAGATACAGAAGACCCGCGGATATAATGACTTCGAGTCCGATCATGATCTGGGAGATCATGTCGCCATTGATGTCAAAATATACCGTCCCGGCCCCTGCAAACATTACAAAGAGATACAGGCTGGCTGCGACGACAATCGCAGACACCAGTACCACTATTGTATCCCTGAGGCGGCTGTTCGGAAGGATACCGAACAGTAATGCCACCAGTGCAGGGAAGAGGATCAGGAATACCAAGAGTTCCACGCTATTTACACCTATGAGTGAAGATTGATAATTAATCACTATTTATCATTACCATTGTTCCACATTGGCATAAATTACCTTAAAATCTCTTTAATTTCGTTAAATAGCTGTTTGTGCATAGGAAAAGGCAGTCTTCACCTTTCACAGAGTGGGGATGCTGAGCGGTTCGGTATATTTACCCCCTGTTCCGGGGCGCGGAAAAATATATCCATTACCGGTCACAATGTCCGTGAAAACTGATGCGTGGCTGGAATAAAAAAATAAAAAAAACGGGTATAATGGGTGGGGGAATCTTACATTTCCATCTGGGATGAACCCTTTGAGATCATCATGTCATCGACACGGATAATGAGTGCAGCGGTTTCGGTTGCTGACATTATTGCCTGCCGCTTGACACGGGCCGGCTCAATGACACCTTCTGCATACATATCGATGATCTCACCAGTGAAAACATTCAGACCAGCGTGGTTTTCGCCATTTGCATGTGCTGCCTTGAGAGCAACCATCTTGTCTATCTGGTCAAAGCCTGAGTTCTCCGCGAGGGTGTAGGGCACGACCTCAAACATCCGGGCGAATGCCTCGATTGCAAGCTGGGTTCTGCCTTCCTGGGTTGCTGCGAACTCTTTAATTTTCATCATCAGTTCGATATCGATAGCGGCACCGCCGACGAGGTACTCCCCGTCTTCAAGTGCGTCCATTACGACACGGGCTGCGTCGTAAACGCCGCGTTCGAGTTCATCGACAAAGATCTGTGAGGTGCCTTTTAAGAGGATGCTGACGGTGCGGGGGTGTTTGCACCCGGTGATCTTGGTGATGGTAATGTCCTTCATCTCTTCGATAAGGCCTGCCTCACCAAGGGTCTCCGGCGTTAGATCCTCAGGCTTGCCCATGATGGTTGCGCCGACTGCACGGGAGAGTTTCTTCATATCTGCTTCAGGGACGTCCTGAATAGCGATGATATTCTCCTTTGCGAGGTAATACTGAACGGCGTCTGCGATACCTTTCTGGCAGAAGACGGTGTTTGCACCGGAGGCAACAATCTCTGCTGCAAGTGCGCGGAGTGTCTCGTTCTCCTGGACGCTGAATGCCTCCATCTGTTGTGCAGAGGTGATCTTGATCTTGGACTTCACCTGAGTCTTTGTCACCTCAAGTGGCTGGGAGAGCATGGCAATTTTTGCATTCTCAAGCCGCTTTGGCATGGAGTGCTGGACACGGGTCTTGTCAAGGAGGAATCCTTTGAGCAGTTCCGCGTCTTCCATGTGGTCCCCGACCATTGTCTTGATCTGGACGTCATCCTCGTCGACCGTGTACTTTCCGTTTTCATCCTTTTGGGCGACTGCAAGCACGGCATCGACGACAATGTTGGTGATCTTGTCTTTGACACCTTCGATGGATTTTCCGGTAACCGCGGTTGCAGCGACCTTAATGAGCATGTCACGATCCTCTCCGTCAGTTCTGATGACCTGTTCATTGATGATCTCCATCGCCTTTTGCATACCAAGGCGGTATCCGTTTGCGATGACGGTCGGGTGAACTTTTCGGGTAAGGAGGGCTTCCGCCTGTTCCATCAGACTGCCGATAAAGATCGTTGCAGTGGTGGTGCCGTCTCCGAC
This sequence comes from uncultured Methanoculleus sp., assembly GCA_964523185.1. Lineage (GTDB taxonomy): Archaea > Halobacteriota > Methanomicrobia > Methanomicrobiales > Methanomicrobiaceae > Methanogenium. The sequence continues at coordinate 21,635 of CAZFXY010000003.1, read as the reverse complement.
TTCATTGTCCTGCGTCTCAGCCACCTCAATGACGAGTTTTGCCGTGGGATGTTCTACTGACATCTCGTGGAGAATGGTTGCACCATCATTGGTGATGACCACATCTCCGGATGAGGAGACCATCATTTTGTCCATTCCCCGTGGGCCGAGGGTGGTGCGCACGGCTTCAGCGATTGCTTTGGCCGCCATAATATTGGATCTCTGGGCTTCGTTGCCGCCAATGCGGTCTACATTGTCCCTTAATATAATAATTGGTTGTCCAGCTAACATAATGCAGATACTCCTTAATGCGTCATAAAAGTGGATTTGAACTTCTATATATGTGTTGTGTTTATATTCGGAGATGATGACATTTTTGGAAACTCAAGGGTGATGCGGGTAGTGTATGGTACTGTATACATGCTGTTTTTTTAAAAACGATCGGATCCCTTGCACGGGGTGGTTGGCATGTTCATCCTTTTTAGAGAACAGAGACAGCGTTGTGGTGAGAAAGAAAATGGTTTTCGCAGGATAGTGACGGACTCCCTGCCCTGCCTGTTCTGTCAGAGTGCTGCCCGATAAACGATGGGTGCCCGCCATGCCTCTTTGTGCTGCGCGGAAACTGAGAAGTAACAGTGTGGTCTCATCAACAATGTGTGAGACATACCTGTCTATTGCGGGGGAAAATCATATGATGCAAAAACCATCCGACGCTCTGTGAATCTCCTGTTCCCGGAGAAGGCCCTGCAGAAACATTCCGATATCGCTCCATCGGGTGCATCCCCCCTCAGAGCGATCTACACCTGCTACTGCTTACTGCCACTGCTACTGCTGTTGCTGCTGTTACACCTGCTACTGCTACTGCTAGCCACTGCTGCTGCTACTGCTGCCACTGCTGCTACTGCTGCTACTGCTGCTACTGCTGCTGCTGCCACTGCTACTGCTGTTGCTGCTGTTACACCTGCTACTGCTAGCCACTGCTGCCACTGCTGCTACTGCTGCTGCTGTTACACCTGCTACTGCTACTGCTAGCCACTGCTGCCACTGCTGCCACTGCTGCTAATGCTGCTGCTGCTAGCCACTGCTGCCACTGCTGCTAATGCTGTTACACCTGCTGCCACTGCTGCTGCCACTGCTGCTACTGCTGTTACACCTGCTGCCACTGCTGCTGCCACTGCTGCTACTGCTGTTACTGCTACTGCTGCTAATGCCACTGCTAGCCACTGCTGCTGCTGAAATCCAACAAAAGAAAGGGATGATGAATACACACACACCGATTGTGCTCCTGCTACTGCTGCTGAAATCCAACAAAAGAAAAAGATGATGGATACGCCCGCACACTGATTGTGTTTCAGCTGTTAATCAATTCGGGATACCTGGAAGAGGCTGTACACCGGGACGCCGTCAATATCAGAGATATTTCTTTTATTGAAGAGGACACAGACTGCTTCCGGCATTGCCCCGTGGTTTCTGAGGTGGCCAATGATGTCCTTCATTGTGTTGCCGGAGGTGATGACGTCGTCGATGACCAAACAGTGCCTGCCCTGCACCTGGGCGAAGTTGCCCGATATGGAACCAACCGGGTTTTCGCCCTGTGCATGCTTCTTCGGGTGGTACATGGTGAACTGTGCCCCTTCCTCAGCTGCGATGATCGTTGCGAGAGGGATACCTGAGTGGGCCACTCCCACCACCAGTTCAGGTGCCGGGACTTCGGTGAGGTCGCCGTTCCGCGCGTCTGCCTCCCCGTAGTAATAGCGCTTGAGGAGAAGCAGTGCAGCGTCACGCAGCATATCTGCATTTCCGCCGACAACGGTCCAGTTAATGTGGATATCCTTTGGCGCCTCAGTATCCTTCTGCTGGGTCAGAAGCCAGGTTATGGTCTCCATTGAGAGGGAGAGTTCATCTGCGATCTGACTGGGGCCGTGCCCCTCGGACTGGAGCATTTTTGCCTTGCCTATAAGTTCATCAAGAGAAGACATCGTGATTACCTATTCGGTGAGAAGAGGCTAATACTTTTTTCCGGATTGTGCCCTGCGGATCTCTGCACCGCAGATTTGACATTCACCGGGTTCAGACCAAAACCGTCCGCACCCAGTACACCGGTATTTCCATTTTCGTTTTGTGGCCCGGCGCTGAAGGATAGGTACAATCGTGATTCCCATGCGCTGTGCGGTATTCTGAACGGCAAAGTCGTCGGTCATGACGGATGCCCCGAGTTCTGCTGCAAGGGCGAGGATACCTGCATCGGTATCGGAGAGCGTCGTCAGATCGCCACTTTTTCGGGCCGCCTCAGAGACCTCTGCCCGTGCCGCAGGGCCGGGTGTATGCACGCAAAGCCCCTGCTCTTCCAGAAGAGCAAGGCGCATCCGCGCCGACTGCGTCTTAACTTCAGCGATAACCTCAGGGGTGGTGTAGATCTCGCCCACTATCGGCAGATCCACAAAAAATACGGATGCATCAAGCACCACCCGTGTTTTGGCGTCGTTTTCCATTATTTTCGCACTGCGGCAGCGATCATTCCTGCCGCTGAGTAGACGGATGCCGCTGACTCAATAGTGTCAGAGGCAGCAACCGATGCAAGGCCCGCTGACGCGAGGCGGGTAAACCCACCTGAGGCAAAGACGCCGTGGACGCAGGCGGCATGCACCGATCGGGCGCCGCCTGCCGTTAGCATTCCTGCTGCGGTCGCGAGGGTTCCACCAGTGGAGATGATATCGTCTGTTATGACAATATCGCGGTTGCTGGCATCCACCGTTGACGGTGCAATCCTGACCTCTTCTCCGGAGAGACGGGTCTTTGAAAGGTGGTCGGTTTCCCACCCGCCGATGGTGGCGATATCTGCGGCAAAACGGGCAGCCCCTTTGTCCGGCGCAAGGATCAGGGGGTCCTCACATCCGAGGTTTCGTATCCACCCGGCCATCTCCGGCGCCAGACTGATGTCAATCGCAGGCACCCGGAAGTGCGAGAGAACCGTGGACTCATGGATGTTCACTGTGATGACCCGTGAAACCCCCGCGGAGAGCGCGCGGGCGATTGCACGACTGCTTACCGGCTCTCCGTCATTGAACCGCTTATCCTGCCGGGCATATCCCATATAAGGCAAAACAAGGGTGGTGTCACTAGCTTCGCAGGCGTCGATCATGAGCAATAGCTGAACCAAAGACGTGTTGTCGGCGGTGCTTGATATCAGCAGGGTCTCTTTGTCCAGATCACCTGTTTTCAGGTATAATTCCCCATCAGGAAATGTTTTATACTGTGAATAAACAAGTGGTAATTTAAGCGCTTTTGCAACCCTGGCGCTTAAAACCTGGGATTTTTCTGTACATACTACCTTCATCCGGATTACCTATATTAGAAAGTACTTAAAGTATCAGAATAGATTAGTAAAGCACTACCGGTCTAAAGCGAGGTCCGGAAACTATATGACTGATTCAGAAATTTCAACAAATACGATACTAGAAGACTCCGACATTGTATCGGATACCGTCGAGTCGCCCGCTTCATCGGCACCTGAGGTCTTTGATTCAGAGTCTGAAAAAGATGTAGGCGCACGATCAGAGGGCCCTGAGTCCACGGAAGGGCTTTCTGTTCCGCTCACCGAAGTGGCAAATTCCGGAGAAATATCCGTACCAGAGAGCCTGATCGATCAGGTTATTGGACAGGAACATGCCGTTGAGGTGATGCGCAAGGCAGCCATACAGCGCAGACATGTTTTGATGATCGGAACGCCGGGAACCGGAAAATCGATGCTTGCCAAGGCGATGGCAGAACTGCTCCCGAAAGAGGAGATGCAGGATATTCTCATCTACCCGAACGGAGAGGACCCCAATGAGCCGGTGATCCGTACGGTTCCGTCCGGGAGAGGAAAGGAGATCGTGGGTGCCCATAAACAGGAAGCCCGCAAACGCGCCCAGACGAGAAACACGCTGATTCTGCTTTTGATATTCGGTATCATGGGCTACGCCCTTATCGTGGGACAGCTTTTGTTCGGTGTGATTGCCGCCGCCTTCATTTTCATGGCGATGCAGTCCGCCCGTCCCAAAGAAGAGGCAATGATCCCCAAACTCCTCCTCTCCACCAAACCTGACTCCACCGCGCCCTTTATCGACGGCACCGGCTCGCACGCCGGCGCACTCCTTGGTGATGTCCGCCATGACCCGTTCCAGTCCGGCGGGCTGGAGACACCGGCCCACGACCGCGTCGAGGCTGGTGCCATCCACAAGGCACACAAGGGTGTGCTCTTCATTGACGAGATCAATACGCTGCATCCACACTCCCAGCAGAGCCTGTTAACCGCTATGCAGGAGGGTGAATTCGCCATCACGGGACAGAGCGAGCGTTCAAGTGGTGCCATGGTTCGCACCGAGGCGGTTCCGTGCCGGTTTGTGATGGTGGCAGCAGGCAACATGGATGGCGTGCAGGGGATGCATCCGGCACTCCGATCCCGTATCCGTGGTTATGGGTATGAGGTCTACATGCAGGAGACGATGCCTGACACCCCGGAGAACCGTGATAAGTTCATCCGGTTCATCGCCCAGGAAGTCAAAAACGACGGGAAGATCCCACACTTTGACCAGAGCGCGATTGACGAACTCCTGCTTGAGGGGCGCCGCCGGTCTAACCGGAAAGGGCACCTCACCCTTAAACTGCGTGATATGGGCGGTCTCATCCGTGTCGCAGGTGACCTTGCCCGGCAGGAAAAGGCAGAGGTTGCCACCGCAAAGCATGTGCTGGACGCAAAGAGCATGGCCCGCTCTATTGAGGATCAGGTATCGGATGAATACATCCGCCGGTCCCGTGAGTATGACCTGACGGTGGTCGAAGGCTCCTTGGTGGGCCGGGTGAACGGTCTTGCGGTGATGGGCAGCGACTCCGGTTCTGTGCTTCCCATTGTGGCTGAAGTGACCCCGACACAGGGCGCCACCGGACAGGTGATTGCCACCGGTCTCTTAAAGGAGATCGCACAAGAGTCTATTAAGAACGTCAGTGCCATCATCAAGAACTTCACAGGAAAGGATATCCGGAACATGGACGTCCACGTCCAGTTCCTTGGGACGTACAGCGGCGTGGAGGGCGATTCGGCCTCGGTCACCGTTGCAACGGCTATCATCAGCGCCATTGAAAATATTCCGGTTCGCCAGAACGTCGCCATGACCGGGTCCTTGTCGGTTCGCGGTCAGGTGCTGCCGATAGGCGGGGTGACCTACAAGATTGAGGCAGCAGCAAAGGCTGGCATGACTACGGTCATCATTCCGCAGTCAAATCTTGCTGATGTGGTCATTGAGGAACGGTATGCAAAGATGGTGAAGATCATCCCGGTCACCACCATCGAAGAGGTGCTCGAACATGCTCTCGTATTCGAGCGCAAAGAGGATTTCCTGACAAAAATCAAAGAGATATCGTCCCGCCGGCTGAGTGTCTTCACTGACAAGCCGGATGCAAAACCTGTTGGAGCATAAGCTCCGACGGTAGTTCCCGTTTTTTTGTGTTGTTTTTTTCCAAATCTTTTTTTGAATGCACCGAGTACATGCTCCCGCAGGTGTTAGCATATGGTAACAGAAGAACCACGATATTACGATCTCCGCCATCTGGTAGGGACATCCACCCATATTGATATTGAAAACGGAACTATCGAGGCCGCAGGACAGTCGTTTGCTGATTCGGCGATTGTCCGTGCACTCGGTGCTGCCGGCTGGGGGATGGTCGTCATCGACAACTTCTCTGAGGTTGGGAAAAGCGGCCTGAAACAGGCCATCGCAGACGCCCTTTCTCTTTCACGGGCGACCAGGGAACGGGTGGAGCTTGCTCCTGTACAGACTGGCGTACTGTCAACTCCTGCCATAAAAGAGGACCCGCGTGAGGTATCTCTGGAGGAGAAGACCGAACTTCTGGCCTCCATCGAATCTGCCGCCCGTCTGCCGGGCATCGTAAACACTCGTGCCAGCTATATCGAATCTGAAGGCATAGTGCGGTTCCTGGACTCATCCGGGAATGAATACCGTTACGAATCGCTCCGTTCCGGCTACTCCATCCTCGCGGTGGCGGGAAAAGGCGGCGAGATGCAAATGGCACGGGAGAGCGAGCATACGATCACCGGCCTGAATATACGCCACAAAGAGGGAAAAGCAAGGGAAGCAGCGGAACGTGCTCTTCTGCTTTTACACGCCGCACCCGCACGGGGCGGCACGATGCATGCAATCCTTGATCCGGAACTCGGCGGTGTCTTTGCCCATGAGGCCATCGGCCATGCAAGTGAGGGGGATCTCGTAAAAGAAGGAGTCTCTGTTCTCAAAGGCATGACCGGACAGCTTATTGCAAGCCCGGTTGTAACGGTCGTCGATGACCCCACACTCACGGAATTTGGGTTTATGCCTGTTGATGCAGAAGGGAGTGCGGTGAAGCGGACGGAGATTATCAGACATGGTGTGCTCACCAACTACCTGCACAACCGTGAAACTCTTGCTGCCGTGGGTGACGGTGAGGGCGGGCATGCCCGTGCCGAGGGGAGTTCCTCTCCTCTCGTCCGGATGTCAAATACCTTTATTGAGAACGGGGATGCGACGATGGATGAACTCTTAGAGGGCTGTAAAACGGGTATTCTTTTGAAAGGATCCCGTGGCGGGCAGGTAGATCCGGGTCGGGGGGTCTTCCAGTTCAATGCCGAATACGGATACCTGATTGAAAACGGCGAACAGCGGGGCATGGTGCGGGACGTATCACTCTCGGGCGATATTCTCAAAACAATGCATAACATCGCCCTCTGCGGCAAGGACCGAAAGATGACGCCGGGATACTGCGGCAAGGGTGGGCAGAGCGTGCCGGTCACTGACGGGTCACCTCATCTGCTCTTGAAAAACGCTGTGGTAGGTGGTCGCCATGCATAATGTGGCAGATTATGCCGACCTGGTGGAGACCGTGCTTGCAAAGGCCGCACGTGAGGCAGATGAGGCCGAGGTCTACCTCGGTGTCTCAGATCACGTCTCCCTCGAACTCCGCCGCAGTCTGGTGGGCGAGGCAGAAAAGGCGGTTGGCTGGGCGCTGGGCATCCGGACGATCACCGACGGACATATTGGCGCCTCTGTAACGATGTCCCCTGCACGCTGGGAGGATTGTCTTGCAGCAGCCCTCGCGTCCGGGCGCATCGCCGATTCGCAGGCATGGGGCGGTCTCCCGGAACCGGTGCAGTTTTCCCGCGAAACTGACGTCTTTGATTCGTCTCTGATACCCGATGCAGACACTGCCACCGGCCTCATCACCGCTCTCTGTGACGCAGCAGAGGGAGGTGAAGCAAAGATCGCTGGCGGTGGCGTCTCCCTTGGGAGGGGCTCGGCCCTGATTGCAAACACGCATGGTGTCTGGTATACCCGTGACTCGACATCTGCCTCTGCCTCTCTTGAGGTGATCAACGGCACCTCGACCGGATATGAATTTGACCATGCCAACCACCTCCGGGACCTGAACACTGAGCGCGTGGCAAAAGAGGCAATGTTCCTTGCAGACTACTGGGCCGGCGCTGATGACATTGAATCCTGCACGGCCGACATCGTGCTCACCCCGACTGCTCTCTCACAGCTTATTGGCGGCATTCTGATGCCCGCACTCTCGGGCAGAAATGTCCATGCCGGACGGTCATATCTGGCTGACAAGAAAGGAGAACCGTGCATGGACCCTTCTTTTGTACTGTATGATGACCCGTACGTCGGAAGCGGGGCAACCCGCTGGGACGCAGACGGGGTAGCCACCCGCAGGCTTGATTTCATCCGGGATGGCACAGTGCAGTCCTTTGCCTATGACCTCAGAACGGCATACCGCTATAGCGAGACATCTACCGGCAGTGCGGTCAGGGGCGGTGCAGGCGGCGCCCCGTCTATTGGTGTTCACTGCCTGAAACTCGATGCCCACCGTGAAAACGTCCGGGAGGAAAAGGCGATTTGCACGCATGGTCTCATCGGAGCCCACACGGCAAACACCATCACCGGCGATTTCTCGGTTGAACTATCCAATGCCACATGGGTACAGGACGGAGAATACGGTGCACCCATCCGTTCTGCCATGCTCTCCGGCAACCTCTTTGTGATGCTCGCAGACATCGCTGGTGCCGGGAAAGAAAAGCGGGAAGTGGGCAGAATGACGCTCCCTGAAGTAAGGTTCAAGAACCTTCATGTCATAGGTAAGTGATAATGATCGAAACTATCCTTACGCTGGGCATCGCTATTGTGATAGCAGTGGTACTCTGGTATTTCCTGAAAAATATCACCAAACTGATCATCAACTCTGTGGTGGGTATCGTTCTTCTGATGGTATTCAATTTCTTTAATATCTTCGGTATGGGGGACATTCCCATCACTATCGCATCCATTGTGATCTGTGCAGTGGGCGGGATTCCGGGTTTTGTCGTCCTTCTCATCCTCAACGTGATGGGTATTACGATATAGGATGAAAAGCGGGGATCTGCTGGGCCGTTTGCCTGCACATTCCCGCAAAAAAATATTTTTTAAAATACGCTTGCTTCGTTGTAGACGTTTACGCGATCCTGAAGAATTTCATATGGTTTAATTTCACGGGAGTGATTGCTGCGCCGCATCTTGACCACCTCAATTGCGGTGTGTACCTCGCTGAGGTCTATGGGCCGGATATACCGGAGCACGATCACCGTATCAGAGAGGTATTCAATCAGGCCGTATTTACTTGCATATGCGTCTGTGGTGCTGGTCTCACTGGTGAGAAGGAAATTGGCATTCATATCACGGAGAAGTTCGGTGAATTTAAACATCTCCCTGCGCCGCTCGGACGGGTCGTCAAAGAGCCCTTCAAAGAGTGATATGGGGTCGATAACGATCCGGGTGGCACCGATACTCTCTACGAGTTCAGGCAGATCCTTTTTGATAGAATTAATAGAGAGATTGAAGTCAGTAGGATCGAGTTTTATGACAAAGAGGGATTTATCGCGGTACTTGTCGATCTGGAACCGCCGGTCTGCCATCACATTGTAGATGCGGTCTTCCCGCTCCTGCAGACTGAAGTAGATGACCTTCTCTCCCTGTTGCAGCCCTTCATATATGAACTGGAGGGCAAATGTTGTCTTCCCCGTTCCGTATGTGCCGATTACGGTGCATATGGTATTTTTAATCAGCCCGTTGCCGAGCATCTCGTCCAGACCACTGATACCAAACGGTATGCGTTCCATGTCCTATAGCACCATCCGGATATTGCTCACTTCAAATCCCCCGTCTCCGGTGATTCTGATAGCAAATTTCACGAAGTCATTTTCTTCAAGGGTCGGCATGACGATGCGGAATTTTTCTATGAACATGACACGCTGGCGTCGCCTGCCGCTGGTCTCCTCCCATTCAAAAGAGATAGATGCGTCACAACAATCTTTAATCTCTGCCATCTTTTGCGGCTCAAATATCTTGTTTGAGATGAGCAGGTAATATGTGGTATTCCAGTGCTTTGATACCCGCTGGAGTCCCCGTAAAAAACTGATGAACTGGTGCCATTCGGTCTCATTTTTGTGCTGCGTTGCCATCTCTGTCAGAGAATCAAAGACAATCAGGCTGCCTGCACCAATTGTTCCCAGCTGCTTGCTGATTTCACCAAACAGACTCTGGGGTTCATGGCGCCTGGACTGCAGGGTTTCTACGATATCGGTGTTGCTGTACCATTTCCGCGGGACGACTGAAGCATTAAAGTAGATGCTGGAGAGGTCGATAAACCGGACCGTCCCGTCAAATATATCGCTGTCAGCCCGGAAAGAGAGTTCAATTTCACGGCGAATGGAGGATGCCAGTTTGGTAAAGGTGAAGTAGACGATCTCCTCCGGGAAGCAAATACTTTCAGAACTGGTTTTCTGCCCTCCTTTCTTTGCCCGGGCATGGGAGAGGACAGAACTGTACGCAAACTCCACATTGCCGCCGCCCACCCCTCCGGAGAGAAGGATCACCGAACCGAGTGGAACACCCCCGCTGAGAACCGGGTCGAAAGAGGGGATGCCTGTTGGCATGTGCTTCATGCGCGAATCATGCATATATCAGCTCTATCGCGAGACGCATTAATATTATTCTTTAAAACCCATTTCGTTCCTCCGGAGGCATTTTTATTATACCGCAGGTCAATTCTCTCTACAGGAGCACCTGTACCGCTTTCCGGTGTGTTTGGCCGGGAGATGAATAATATATGGCTGAAAATAATGCAATACCGGTAAATGCGACGAACATAGGTGATACATCCAGAGAGCTGTCTGGTGGACTGGACAAAGGGATGCAGTCCGGGACGGCAGAACCCACAACAGATGGGGATATCGATGACCCCGTATCTCCTGAAACTCCTGTGACCCTGGATGTACCTGATGAAATGAGCACGCCGGTGTCGGTGGATGCGCCGGCGCGGGTACCAGAAAAATCATCGAGGCCAGAAAAAAAGCGAACAGGGCTGCTTGCCGGTTTGCTACACCGAAAAGAGAAGACGGCTGACCCTTATGCAATGGAGGTGCATGGGTCGCTCGTGGCAGCAGAGGTTCCGGAGGGCTATACCCTTGTGGATCGCTATTGGGTGACACCTGGCTGTTCCGAGGTGATGATCCTCAAAAATAACGTGACCCATCACCATGAGTATCACCTCTATGAGCCGGAACTGAGCGAATTTGAGTATGAGATCGTAGAGCGTCTGCACGCTGACCTGCGTGATGTGCTCATTCTCACCGATGACGAAGTGACGCAGGATCGTGAAGTGGTGCTCCGTTCAAAGGCCCTTGGCCTATTGGACGATTATAGAGCCACCCTCACCCCGCCGTCCTATTACCGGGTCATGTACTACATAAACCGCAATTTCCTCGGCTGGGCCCGTCTCGAACCGTTAATAATTGACCCAAATCTCGAGGACATCTCCTGTGACGGTGTTGACATCCCGATATTTCTGTATCACCGGGTTTACCGGAACGTCCGGACGAATGTCACGTTTGATGAGGACTCTCTTAACTCGCTTGCGATCCGGCTTTCTCAACGTTCCGGTAAGCACGTCTCTATATCAAACCCGGTTTTGGATGCCACTCTCCCGGACGGGTCACGTCTGCAGCTCACATATGGCCGTGAAATAACGACCCGGGGTACGTCATTTACCATACGTAAATTCCGTGAAGAACCATTCTCTCCGGTTGAACTGATGGTGCGTGGCACCTTCCCGGCAGCTGCGCTTGCCTATTTCTGGTTGGGCATCGAGAATAACAAAAATCTCCTCTTTGTTGGCGGGACGGCATCCGGAAAGACATCCTCCCTGAATGCGGTCTCTCTTTTTCTCCCGCAACTCTCAAAGGTCGTCTCCATCGAAGATACGCGTGAGATTACGCTCTACCATGAGAACTGGATCGCGTCTGTTACCCGGGATGCGATCACCGACACCTCCTCTTCAAAGATCGATATGTTTGACCTCCTGAAGGCGGCGATGCGCCAGCGGCCGGAGTATATCATCGTGGGTGAGGTCCGTGGCAGTGAGGCACAGACACTCTTCCAGGCAATGAACACGGGTCATACCACCTTCTCGACGATGCATGCAAATGATGTAGACTCTGCCATTCACCGGCTGGAAAACCCGCCCCTTAATGTGCCGCGAAATATGGTGCAGGCACTTAATATTGTGAGTATTCAGGCGCTCACCTACATCGGGCGGGATAGGGTCCGGAGGACCACCGAGATCGTTGAAATTGCCGGGATTGATCCCGGCACCGGAAACCTCCGGGTGAACACAGTCTTTTCGTATGATCCCGTTAAGGATGCGTTCACCTACAGTGGCCGGTCGGTTGTGTATGGGGGCATCATGGAACAGCGTGGCTGGACGCATGATGCTCTCATGCGGGAGGTGAATCGCCGCATTGCGGTGCTGAATGCAATGAAAGACCAGCAAATCATGGATTATATTGCCGTTTCACGCATCCTCAGGGCATATGATATCGATGCTGATGCGGTGATGGCCTCGATAGACGATTTGACTCAGGCGCTGATATGATCATAGACAGGTATGCAAAATGGGCCATTGGGCGGCGCCCGGAGAAATACCGATCGATACGTCAGGCGCTCCTTTCTGCACGCACCGGGCTGACAATGGAGCAGTACCTCACCTACTGCGTGCTGCTCTCCGTCGCGTTTGGGGCATTTCTCGGCATCATCGGCTTTATGATTGCGACGATGCTCTTCTTTCCCGAATTGCACATCCATATGTTCAATGTATTTGGGATGACCGTGCCTGATTTCATCCTCAATCGGCCCACGCTGCCAGAGATGGTGCACCGCGGCCTTGTGGGCGTACTCTTTTTCCTCGCCTCCACGCTTATCATCTATCAGCTGATGCTTCGCTACCCCCGGATGATAAAGGAGAACCGGGCTGTCCGGATTAATATGACGCTGCACAATGGGGTCAGCTATATGTATGCAATGCGTCGGGGAGGGGCAGAAATTTATCCGATATTCAAATCACTCTCTGAAAACGCGGATATCTATGGTGAGGTGGCATATGAATGCCGGCAGGTGGTGCGGGACACCGAGTATTTTGGGCACGATGTGGTAACCGCCATTCGCAATCTCTCTCTTACGACGCCTTCAGAGAAACTCAAGGACTTCCTCGAGGATTTGGTTTCCATCATTGAGTCAGGCGGAAACGTGGCGCATTTCCTTGGAACCCGCGTGCGGGTCTATCAGGATGATGCCCTGTTCCAGCAGAAGCAGTTTCTTTCTACCCTCCAGCTGGTGGCAGAGTCCTATGTGACCCTCTTTGTGGCAGGTCCGCTCTTTTTGATCATCATTATGGTGGTGGTTGGCCTGATGGGGACGACATCTCTTATCCAGATGTCGGCGGTAATTTATGGGCTGATTCCTATCGGGTCTCTGATATTCATCATCTTTGTGGATATGATCTCCCTGCACACCGATGACGTGCGGCGGGCGACCCGCCGGGTCGTGCTCCGTGAATATCGGGATGTGCGTGTGGTACAGCAGGAGGGTGAGGAGGATCTCTTCGCCCGCCTCTACAAAAATGACCGGTGGAGGAAATTTCGCGAGTTTGTCCGCCACCCCTTCGACTGGTTTATGATCGATGTGAATCGGACATTTTACGTTACTGTCCCCCTGATGATCTGTTATCTCGCCTTCGTGTATCTGGCAGTGCCGCAGTATCAGGATTTTGAGCTGTACCTGAATGTGATCGATGACCACCTAATCATTGCCCTTCTTATCGTGATGGTGCCCTTTGCCGTTTTCTTTGAATTATGGAGGCGGAAGGTACGTGGCATTGAGGTAAGTATCCCGGAGTTTCTCTCCCGTCTCTCGGGTATCAACCGGGTCGGACTGACACCGGCCCGGGCTATCGCGATACTGGAAAAAACCAACCTGGGGATGATATCCTATGAAATCCATCGGATAAAACGTGACCTTGACTGGGGCGGTCTCTTTTCTGATGCCCTCGTCCGGTTTGAACACCGGGTGCAGACAGCGGCCATCGCCCGGAATGTGACACTGATTACCAAGGCGAGTGAGATGACGGGTGACATTGCAGATATCCTCTTGATTGCAGCAAACGATGCGAGGATGTCTGAGACGCTGAAGCGTGAACGCCTGGCTGAAATGATCATCTACACCATCGTTATCTACCTTGCCTTTGGGGTCTTTCTCTTCGTCGTCGTAATCCTTGACTGGAATTTCCTTTCCATTCTGAGGGATATGGCATCAGGCAGTGGTCTGGAAACGATGCCTTCATCCATGATGAGTATCGCTGAGGGAACCACCCTGGCTGCCATTTCGCGTCTGCTCTTCCATGCCTGTCTTATCAGTGCGGTATTCTCCGGCCTGATTGCCGGACAGATGGGCGAGGGTTCGGTGAAGGCGGGAGTGAAACACGCAGTGATTATGCTCATCATCTCACTCGTCGTATTTAATCTGGCATTCTAACAGGGAGAAAACAGGCAGGACAAATGAAACAGTGCAGAAGAATGAATGAAGACGGGATGATGGGCATTGAGGCGGCTATTATCCTGATCGCAGCCATCGTAGCTGCAACATTCCTCTCCATGGCAGTCCTGAACCTTGGGGTTTTTTCGGCGGAAAAGACGCGAGCGGTCGCAGATGGGGGAATCGGACAGGTGGGGACGACGATTTTAAGCGTGGGCGATATCCATGGCGTAGCACGTGGTGATCGTCTGGGAGCGTTTCGGGCGACATTCACCATTCCTTCCGGGAGCAGGATGATCGACTTCTCTGCGGTGCAGATATCGGTGGCCACATCGGATACAGTCATGGTGATTCCGGCTGCAAATCCGCTTATTGCAAACTCGTCTGACGCCGGCACTTGGTGTATTATCCGCCGGATGCCTGCGTCTGCACAGGACGATCTTATTTTGGAGGACAACGAACGGTTCACGCTCGAGGTTTCCCTCCCCATCGGACAGGAAGTGCCGGTGAAAGGGGAGTTTGTGCTCACCGTCGTTCTTCCTGAAGGAGGAGTCTGGAAGGTTTCCGGTGTTGCACCTTCCAAGACCGATCCCCTGATGATTCTTCACTGAAACGGTGCAAAGGGTGGAATCATCAGACTTATATCTGCTGATGCCGTAACAGCATCTGGTGATACATTAGATGTGTTCAACAGGTGGTCCCATCGATATAGAATTTGATGAAGGACTAAAAGGAAAAAAATATCGCTGTACAGACTGTGGGGCGACATTTGAGGCGGTTGGCCGCCACCCTGTCTGCCCGTCCTGTCAGTCCGAGAATGTGACAGCAGTATGAAGGTCCCCCTCTCCTGCGGCTACCTTCTCATTCGGGGAGGTATCTCTTTTTTTCTGATTGCACGATCTCCGGATACCTTTGCCCTGCCCCTCGAAACGGTTGACGGAGAGGTGTTCCAGGGAGTGCATCGCGGGGATCTGATCGTCGTGTCGGCACCGGAAGGCGGTGATCCTGAACAGGCCCGGATGCTCTGTGAACTGGTGCGCACATACCGGCAGCCGCTGGTGGTGCTCCCTAAAGGGCATCCTGGGTCGGCCCGCCTTCGGATGGTGCTCTCGGTCGCTGCCCGTATCATGCCCCGGGCCGATGTTGTCCGTGGCACCCATCCGGAACAGGATGTTATCTGCTCGTCAGGAGAACTCTCTGGTCTGGGGATGGCGGCTGAAGGCAGGTATGTTCACCTCTCGGGGTTTGATCCGTCCCGGATGGAGTTTCTTCTTTTTCCGCCAGGATCTCTCTTTGCACAATGAACGGACAAAAAGGGCGATGGTGCCGGGGTGCGTTATATTAAAAGAAATGGTTAAACTGCTTTGGCATTCATAAAGATTGCATGAGAGGTAACGTGATGAATACAAGCATAGCTGCTATCTGTGTTGCGGTTCTCCTGTGCGCCTGCTGTCTGTGCTGCGGTTGTATGGATGCGGAAGAGGGGACGGAGATTTCTCTGGTGGTCGTGACCCCGGAGCCGGCGCATGTTCCTGAAATCACGTATTTAAATGAAGGATGGACGATCTGGCGAGAGGGCAGTGTGGCAATCGGAAGGCTGGGAGGGGTTCAGTCGTTTGTGCCAAATAAAAATGGCGAGTATTTCCGGAATATCCGGGTTGAAGTAAAATCAGACGGTCCTCTGACCCTGTTCTTCCTGACGCCAGGTGAACTGGTGAACTTCAAAAATAATCTGATGACGAACACCGGGAATTACTATCCGGTTTCCCGGTATGACGATGTGACGGCCGGGACGTACACTCAGATCGGTGACGATGATCTCACAATTGCCCTGGTAAATGAGGAAAACCGGCCGGTGACGGCGACAGTGAATATCTGGTACCACATATGAAGGGCCAGGAACATCTCTCTGGCTGAATAGCGCAGAGACCAGAAGCACCTCTTGTCCCGGAACCAAGTGCCTGTCCATAACCCGGAAACCGTTTTTTCCTGATTCTCTTTTTGTTTTGAAAACCGACTTTATCACCGATTTTTTTAACGACGCCCACCGCTCTGTTCTGCGTCGAAAATAACAACCATTAATACCGTTCCTTTTCATGAGTTATTGTGTTGCCGTGAGAGGAGGGATGGATGAAGACTGAGGTCTTACAAAGCATCAAAAAGACAGAACAAGAAAGCAAATCCATGATTCTGGCTGCGCGTGAGCAGAAAACCAAAATGTTGGCCGATGCGCGCGTTGAAGCCGAAAATCTAATTGCCAGAGAAACTGAAGGTGCTGAAGAGTACAAAGCCAAGCGGATTTCTGACGCGCACACCGAGGCTAGGAAGCATAGCGCTTCCATCATCGCAGATGGTGAAACAAAAGCTGCGTCGGTGCGGGCAGATTCGAGAAAAAACCTTGAAAAAGCGGTTGACCTGCTTGTGAACCATTTCAAGGTGAGGCTCAATGTTTGAACCACAGACAATGAGCAAGCTGCTTGTTGCAGCGTCGAAAGACCAGCTTGAAGCCGTAGTACGTGAGTTGTATCGTCACAATCTCTTTCATATAGAAGATTTTGTGGAATCAGATCCAAAGGGTCTTGAGGGATGCAAAATAGGCATGCCTCTCCCTGGAGCGAGTGAATCATCGTCAGATCTCGTCCGTATCCGGTCGATTGAGAACACCTATGGTGTATCTGGAACGTCCATGGATACTGAAGAAAAGAAGATGCCGACATCCGCGGTCAAGCAGCGCATTGAGAAAGAGCTGCTTGCCATAGAAAAAGAAGCGGTAACATCTTCTGGCGAAAGGGTCGTGCTTGAAAACACCATTCGTGACTACGAGACACGGATTGCAGAACTCAAACCTTTTACCGTATTTCCGGTAAATCTTGCTGATTTGAAAGGTTTTGAGAATTTTGTAGTATTTGCAGGGCTTGTTTCTAACCCTGTCAGTCTCGGCGTTCCGAATGAGACGTTCATCAGTGGATATGAAAAGAGCAATCTTCTGATTGCCGTTGTTTCCCGTGGAGATGCCGGAGAGGCTGAACGTGAACTCTTCGAAGCAGGGTTCCAGTCTATTCCGATTCCGGACGAGAATGGAACCGCAGGGGAACGAACGGTATGGTATACTCATGAGATCACCCGCCTCAAACAGGAACTTGAGGGGGTTTCAGGGCTTATTTTAGCCCAGAAAAAGAAAAACGCAGCGTTTCTGGTGGCGTGCGATGAACTTCTCACGGCAGAAGTGGAGCGTGCACAGGCACCGCTTCGGTTCGCCACCACAGAAGAGACGTTTGTAGCAGAAGGGTGGGTTCCTACCGACACGGTAGCACAACTCATGGCAGATCTGCAAATGGTAACCGGCGGCAAGATCTTTATTTCAGAGGTCGAGTTTGACCCTGTTGAAGAAGCAGTCCCGGTCGAGTATGATAACCCCGATTTCTCGAAGCCGACCGAAATGTTGATGGATATCTATTCGCGTCCGCAGTACAAAGAATTGGATCCGACGATTATGATATCTATCGTCTTCCCGATATTCTTTGGTTTCATCCTTGGTGATGTCGGATACGGTCTTATTCTCCTCGCCCTTGGGTTTTATCTACGGAAATTCCTGAAAGAGGGTGCAGGACAAAAGCTTCTTCTTGTGTTAAGAAACGCAAGTATTTCGGCGATTATCTTTGGTCTGATATTCAGTGAGGCCCTTGGGTTTGCCCTTCCGTGGTGGGAGCCTATAGGAATTAACCGTCACTTACTTATCGGCAGTCATGCAAGCGGGGCCGGCCCGGATGTCGTGCTGATGCTCATATTGAGTGTCTGGATTGGTGTACTTCACATCACGCTCGGCAGAATGATCCACATGTACAATGCAACAAAGATGATACCCCCTGGCAAACACCGGAGTAAAGTTTTCTTCGGCCAGTTTGGCTGGATTCTTGTTATGTGGGGTATGCTTCTGATGCTGTGGTCTCTCTTTGAGATGCCTCTTATGCCGGTCCTCGCAGGATATCCGGCAGTCTTTGCAGGAATCAACGGATTTGGTATTGCCGGTGCGATTCTTGTCCTTGTGGGCATTATCCTGATCGGTCGGGAGTCTCCGCTTGAACTGATGGAACTTCCGACTGTTCTTAGTCACGTGCTCTCCTATGCACGTCTTGCCGCAGTGGGCTTGTCGTCTGTTGCGATTGCAATGGTCACAAATTACATCGCAATCGAGCTTATCATCGACCCGCAGCTTGCAAATCTGAGTATTATTGGAATTGTTATTATCTTAGCTGGCATAGTGGTGTTTCTGATTGGCCACACGCTGAACACCGCTCTTGGTCTTCTGGGTGGCGGTTTACATTCAGTCCGTTTACACTATGTCGAATTCTTCACCAAGTTCTACCAGGGTGGAGGCAAAAAATACGAACCATTTGGAAAATTACGCAAATTTACGGAGGATTAAATTATGGCAGTTGAAATTATGACCCTTGAGGTTGCACAGGCATCGGCAGTTGGACTTAAAGCAATTGGTGCAGGTCTTGCAGTAGGCCTTACCGGTATCGCTACCGGTCTTGCACAGTTTGGTATTGGCAGCGCCGCAGTCGGCGCAACCGCGGAGAACAAAGATATGTTCGGTCTCGCATTGCTCTTCACAGTTATTCCTGAGACAATCGTCATCTTTGGCCTTGTTGTCGCACTCCTGCTCTTATTCTGAGGACTGACAATATGGCTTTGGATGCTGTAGTCCGTGAAATCAAAGACAAGGGCATCAGAGAGTCTGAGGTAATAAAGAGCGAAGCCAAGGCAGAAGTTGACGCAATCCTTGCAGAGGCACGGGAGAAGGTCATCGCAATAAAAATGGCAGTAGAGGAGGAGGCAAACCATCAGGCCGGCTATATATCGACGCAGGCCGTTGCCGCCGCTAATCTGTCCGTTAAACGCGAGACACTCAATGCCCAGAAGGATGTCCTCGACGAGGTTTACGCCCGGGTTGTTGCAGATATTGCAGCACTCCCGGACGAATTCCACCGGAAGGCCATCCGCGAACTCTGCAAGACAGCGGCAAAGGAGCTTGGCGAGGGCGTCTACTACTGCAACGAGCGTGATGTTCGTGCGGTCGAGGACGCGCTATCTAGCCTGAAGACTCTGTCCGGATTTTCACTGGCGGGAACAAAAAATATCTCTGGCGGTATTATCGCAGAGAATGCCGATGGAACGCTGCAACTTGATTACAGCTATTCCACATTCATCTCTGAGGTATGGGAATCTGGATTAAAGGATGCATCAGATATCCTGTTTGGGTAGGTATGGAGGGAAATATACATGAGTTCAGTTAACGTAACTGGCCCTGCTCCCTACATCTACTCGAGCACCCGTATGCGTGTGCGCAAGACGAAACTCATCCGGCACGAAGAATACATGCGGATGCTCAATATGAGCCTGCCCGAAATAATACATGCTATTGAGGAGACGGAGTATAAGGCAGAGATTGATGAGCTTGCCTCATCATTCTCCGGTCTTGATCTCATTGAGGAAGCCCTCTCCTGGAATCTTGCGAAAGAAGCACAGAATGTCCTCAAAATTGTGCCTGGAGTAATTAAGAAATTTACGGCAAGCTACCAGCAGCACTGGGATATCTATAATGTCCTCACGATTCTCCGCGGCAAGACCCAGGGGGTCCGTGCGGGGAAGATTAAAGAGGTTTTAATCCCGGCGGGCAGCCTTGATCGGGCTATTCTTGACCGTCTCCTGACAGAAGATTCTCCCGAGCGTATCGTGGAAGGGCTTTCTTCATGGTCTCTTTACCCGATTCTCGAACGGGATTTTCCCGCTGCAATGGAGAAGGGAACATTTGGCGATCTTGAGAATGAGCTCTACAAGGCGTATTATGCGTATATTCTCAAAGAGACCGAGAGTGGCGTGAAGGGCGGAAAGCCGTTCCGCAGTTACCTGAAACTTGAGATAGACCTCCAAAACATCAAGACGGTCATTCGCCTCTATAAGGGCAATGTCCGGGTTGACGTCCGTAATCTGATGATTGAAGGCGGCAGTTTCTCTGTGGATGAACTGGTGCACATGGCTTCATCAGAGAGTATGGAGGAGGTCCTTGAAGGAATCAGGAAGCGGTATCCCGAAGGGCCCATCGGAGAAATGATGAATTCAGCTGACAAGTCGATGCCGCTGCATGAGATGGAGAATGCACTCACACGGGTGATGCTTGACCAGATGGATCGCATATCCAAGAGATATCCGTTCTCCATTTATCCGACACTTGTCTACCTGAAGCGCAAACGCTATGAGGTGGCAAACCTCCGGGCGATTGCCCGTGGCAAGGAATCCGGGCTTCCCGGAGAGACAATAGCCAAGTTCCTGGTGGTGTGATAAGCAATGGAGATAGCAGTAGTCGGAAACAGCGATTTCATTCTTGGGTTCAGGCTTGCGGGTGTCGAGAAGACCGTGGCCGCCGAAGATGACGCTTCACTCACTGATGCCGTAACCAGGCTGATGGCGGATGAGACAGTGGCAATACTGGTTATCCGGGGCAGCGATATGGGACGTCTCCCTGAGCGCCTGCAGACAGAACTTGGCGATTCAGTACGGCCAACCGTCGTTTCAATCGGCGGAGAGGTCGGCGGGTTATCAATGCGTGATAAAATTAAGAGAGCAGTGGGTGTTGATTTGTGGAAGTGAAAGGAAATTCAAAAGGAACACTTAAGCGCATCTCCGGGCCGGTTGTTACCGCAGTCGGTATGAATGCACACATGTATGATGTGGTGCAGGTGGGAGATGAGGCGCTTATGGGCGAGGTCATCAGGATTGAGGGAGATAAAACTATCATCCAGGTCTACGAGAACACCTCTGGTATCAGACCAGGTGAACCCGTGGCAAATACCGGTCTCTCTCTTTCTGTTGAGCTTGGACCAGGTCTTTTGACCAGTATATATGATGGTATCCAGCGGCCGTTGGAAGTCCTTGTTGACAAGATGGGCAACTTCATTGAGCGTGGTGTTACCGCACCGGGTCTCTCACATGAAAAGCTCTGGGAATTTGTCCCGGTTGTTAAAAAGGGCGACACGGCTTTTCCGGGTATGGTCATCGGTGAAGTGCAGGAAACAAACATTCTTACCAAGATCATGGTGCCCCCGAGATCGAAGGGCGGCGTGATCACTGACATTAAGTCAGGTGAGTTTACCATCGACGATGTGGTCTGTACCCTCGACAATGGTGAAGAGATTAAGATGATGCAGGTCTGGCCTGTGCGTGTGCCACGTCCGGTGACAGAAAAGAAGAACCCGGATATTCCACTGATCACGGGCCAGCGTATTCTTGATGGGCTTTTCCCTATTGCAAAGGGTGGTACTGCCGCAATTCCCGGTCCGTTTGGATCAGGAAAGACGGTGACCCAGCAGGCATTGGCAAAGTGGTCTGATGCACAGATTGTGGTCTACATCGGCTGCGGTGAACGTGGCAATGAGATGACGGAAGTTCTGACCGAGTTCCCTGAGCTCGAGGACCCAAAGTCCGGAAAGCCTTTGATGGAGCGGACGGTGCTCATTGCAAACACCTCAAACATGCCGGTCGCTGCCCGTGAGGCCAGTGTGTACACCGGTATTACCATTGCAGAGTACTTCCGTGATATGGGCTTTGATGTCTCTTTAATGGCAGACTCAACCTCCCGCTGGGCAGAAGCAATGCGTGAGATTTCCTCACGTCTTGAAGAGATGCCTGGTGAAGAGGGATATCCGGCATACCTTGCCG
>CAZFXY010000002.1:0-35224 GCA_964523185.1 uncultured Methanoculleus sp. | reverse complement strand
TATGTAAAGACATCCATGGGTCCGGCAGTGAGGATTATATAATGGCATTATATACAACGAATCTGCCCCAGTGGAAACAGGATGAGGTTGATCAGATTATTTCGCATGCCGGGGAATTCTCCCTTACAGGTCTCGTAAATCTGCATGGGATCCCCGCAAAGCAGATGCAGGAGATGCGCCGCGACCTTCAGGGTAAGGCTGTCCTGCGGATGTCACGAAATACTCTTATCAGGCACGCATTTACAGCAATGGGTGCGCCGATCGACGGCGTCACCTCGTATCTTGACGGGCACAGTGCACTGATATACACGAACGACAATCCCTTCCAGCTTTATCGGAAGCTCCAACAGACGATGACCAAGATGGTAGCCCGCCCCGGCGACGTTGCCCCTGAGGATATTGTCGTCGAGAAAGGCCCAACCGGCTTTAAGCCTGGGCCGATCGTTGGAACATTCCAGCAGGCAGGTCTTCCTGCTGCTATTGAAGGTGGAAAGGTTGTCATCCGCGAGAGGAAGGTCTTCGTCAAAGCAGGTGATGTGATCACCGCAAAGCAGGCTGATGTTCTGTCCAAACTTGACATCCGCCCGATTGACGTCGGTCTGAGTCTTCAGGTGGCCTTCTACGATGGCGCATTCTATGAGCCGTCTACGCTGGCAATCGATGAGACTGAATATTACAACAATGTGGTTCTGGCAGCCCAGCAGGCATTCAATCTTGCTGTATTCGCAGCCTATCCGACTGCACAGTCGATTGTGCCTATCATTACAAAGGCTGCAAGTGAGTCTCGCAGTCTTGGTGTTGAGGCCGCAATATACACGAAAGACATTGTTGAACTGATTATCGGACGTGCATCACTTCAGGCAAAGGCCCTGAAAGGGATGACCGAATAATAATATATTTGAGGTAAATAAGAAATGGAATACATCTACGCAGCGCTTGTTCTGCACAACGCAGGAAAAGACGTAACTGAGGAAGCAGTCAGTGCAGTTCTGACAGCAGCCGGTATCGAAGTTGAGAACTCCCGTGTAAAGGCACTCATCGCAGCACTTGATGGTGTCGATATTGCAGAAGCTGTCGCAAAGGCAGCAGCAGCACCTGTGGCAGTTGCAGCAGCACCTGCAGCAGCTGTCGCAGCAGCGGTAGAAGAAGAAGTTGAGGAAGAGGAAGAAGAGGACGAAGAGGGCGGCATGGCCGGTCTCGGCGCTCTCTTCGGCTAAATCTTTTTTTTCTTTTCGCGATCGAATGTGTTAACGTAGTTTTTCCGCATTATTCTGTGCTTTGGCAACCTTCTGCACAAATCGTGAAGCATGTATTTTTACGCGGGCTTCTTTGATATACGTCTGTGCACGGCCGGACTTCTGCACAAATCGCGATGCATGTATTTTTTACTGGGTAATGGTTACTGATGTCGCATGTTGGCCGAAGGTTTTGTTGGTTTTGGTTATGCAGCGATACCTTTGGCACTTTCAAAAATTACCGGGATGTGTTTTTCCTCTCCGTTTCTTTGCAGGGGCTGCAGGACATATTCGTTGCTGGTATCTGCCGGTGCGCGACCACGGGCGGGGCGCCGGATGCACTCGATTGCTTTCGTGTTGAAGGTGCCTTTGCTTCGGCGGGGTCTATTCGATGTTCATCCGGGATCTGAGGGCATCTTTGGTCTTTGATGCCTGGGACGGGACTCATCCCTGTGAGCTGTTACATCCTTCTCATTTTTCCGGTGCGGTGGGTTGCCGGTTCAGTCTGGCCCATGCATACCTTGAACCCGGAGAAACTTCTTATCCTCATCCTCTTGTCGGATCCCATGAGGTGTATTGCATTCTGGAAGGCACTGGGACAATGCATATCGAAGATGAAGCAGAGGAGGTTCGTGGGGGTCAGGCGATCTCTATCCCAGCCGGCGCCGTGCAGTATATTGCAAATAGGGGTGCTGAAACTGACTTTCCGCAGGTCACCTTTCAACAATAATATTTTTCATACTCCGAGCCCAAAAGCCGCAATATTTTTCTAAATTCATCGTTCAGATTTGCAATCCTCTTAATTCTCTTTCCTCCATCCACAAACGAAAACTCTCTCACCCTCCTGAAACGGAAGAAGATCCACTTCATTGTTGGCCGTTGTGTCGGTCTCTTTGTCTGGCTGGTCACTGTTTCACCTGATTGTTCCAACTCTTTTCTCAGACGATACTCAGTCATCGAGTATATGAAAAGGCAAAGAACCATGATCATCGATAACGCCTGGATACGCGACGGTTTCTTTAAATACACCTCTGCAACCCGGAACGATTTATCTTTCAGAAAACGGAATCCTCTCTCAACAGTCCCCTGTTCTTTATAATTGTAAAGCAGTTCGTCTGCAGACATTGCAGTATCATTTGTTGCCAGGATAAATCGGCTGAGTTTCTGGCGTTCCTTTCCAATTGCGTCTTCATTAAACTCAATGTCTGCTTCGACCCTGAATATCAGAACCATTGGTTCGCCAGCCTTTGGCCGGCCACGTTTCTTTTCCGCTCTCCTCTGAATCGTAATTATTTTGTATTCACTGAACCGGAACAGCGGATGATCTTTCAGCCATCTTTGCGCAACATTCTGTGCATCCGGCTCACATTTTGATTCAATTGCGCAGGTTTTACGGAGAGATTTCTTTGCTGCACCTAGCTTTTTGTCAAGTTTCTCTTCAAATTTCTTCTTTTTCGCTTCATACGTGGGCTCGGAATAGTACTGGACCCACTTCTGCGTGATGCCGGCGTAGTCGTTCACATGTTCAAAATAGGAATACCGATCGTCTGTGCATGGCTTGAACTGGCACTCAGATGCAAGCAGATCTTTTGCCTCCTTGATGGTAGATGGCACATGTGTGATCCAGAACGTATGCTGCCCAACACTCTGGAGATTTTTCTTGGTATAGAAGGCAGAATCTGCCACATGGTATACTCTTTCGTCAGAGATCAGGTTCTTCTTGAGATTTTCAATAATGGTTCTAAGCGTTTCTTTGTCGGATTCATTCCCTGAAAATGTCTGGAGGAACAAAGGGATTCCATGCTGGTTCGATGCCATACCAAGGACAAATCGCTTGAGGTCCCACCGACCATCCTTTGGATGACCATAGGTGATCTTGATTTCTTCTGTGCCGAAGTCCGATTCATATTCACCAGTGACACTGAAGTTGGTTGTATCCACATGAATGCAATGCATACCGAATTCTGTTGAAATGAGGCAGTTTGACACAATTTCGTTGAAAAGCTCTGTTGGACCATATTCTGCGATGGCGTCCAGGGTTCTGCCAAGTAAATCGTCGTTGATATGATCGGTGGTGATTCCTTCGCCAAGGAGACGTTCAACAGCAATATCGTCAAAGAATTCCGGGAAGAGATACAGGCGGCGTTCGATGAATCCCAGACCGTTGAGGGCCATTAACTTAACAACCTGAGAATGGCTGAGATTATGGTGACGGGTTTTGGGTATGGCGGTATCAATTACATTGGCTATTCCAAGAGAATCATATGCACCAGCAACTATGCCGAGATGGCCGACGGAAAGGATTGAGTCGTCATCAAACCCGTCAATATAGGTCATATTGAAGTTATTTTCCTGAATGTACAAAGATCTTTCGGTCGATTAATATTTTAGGCTCAAATTTTACTGCGAATAGTGGGCTGAAAGCCTCGCACTTCTTGCAATCGTTGATCCAATGTGGGCTGAACCGGATGATGAGCGGGTAACCTGAATCGGCCTCCTGCGGGCTTGTACGTCATGATTGTCTCCTGTGTGACATACCTGCATACGATGTGAAACGGGGCAGGCGTTTTTCGGAGGGGGTGAATATCCCGTTCCTCTTTTTTTTGTTGTTCTGCTCTGCTTTCTTTCCGCCGTTCTTTTTTTTCCGGCTGATTCAGAGGTGACTTTCCGCGGGATGGCGCAGGGTTTTGTCAGGTGGTGCTGTTTTACCTGAACGATCTATTTGCGAATCCTTATATGTTTGATATGCATATTTTGTAAACGAATGTGACATGCAATAGAGCATGTCAAAATATTGATGAGGGGTAATATGCTGATGAACAGGAAAGAACCGGCCATGTCAGTGGGGGAGACCGGAAGATGACAAAAAAGCCCGGAAAAATTCTCATTATGGATGATGAGGATAATATTCGCACAATTACTTGTCTTCTCCTTGAAAAGATAGGATATCATCCGATGGCAACTCCGGACGGCGAAACGGCTGTCCAGGAATATCAAAGAGCCCTTGCTGCAGGTAGTCCGTATGATGCAGTGATTATGGATATTACCGTCCCTGACGGAATGGGTGCTACAGAGGCGATAAAGAAGCTGAAAGCAATTGATCCCGATGTCCGTGTCATCGTTACCAGTGGATTTGCCTCAGAGATGAATGTCGATGACTTCTATAATCAGGGATTTTCAGGGATTCTAAAAAAACCGTATCGCTCCGCCGATCTCCGTGAAGTCCTCGATTCTGTACTTAAGCGGTAAATGGAACCTTCCGCCTCTTTTCACTCAAATTTTGTTTTGTTTCAGGACGCACCCTGCCCAGACACACTGGCCGTATGAGATACATCCGTCTCCCAGGGGATAAGAGGTATTGCAGATGTATTCATAACCGGATGTGCTGATGGTTTTGCGGATGGCTGATTCTATCGCATGATTGTATGCCACACCGCCACTTAGGGCAATTTTTTTATACCCTGCGTCTTCAGCCGCCCTCACGGCGATCTCCGCAATACCCGTTGCAAGGGTCAGCTGAAAGGATGCGGCGATGTCTGCGGTCTGCTCAGTACGCATTCGGGAAAATGCCTCCCTGAGAAGGGCAGAGGTGGAAAGGATGGTGCGTCCATTTTCGGTGGTACATTCGCGGTCCCAGAGAGCGGCACTGCCCCGAACCGCAGTGGTCTCCAGCACCTGTGCCGGTTCCCCGTCAAAGGTGCGTTCCCGGCAGACGCCAAGGAGTGCTGCTGCGGCATCGAGGATGCGGCCGGTGCTGGAGGTGATAGTGACATTGAATTTCCGTTCAACCTGTTTCTCCAGCACGGCAAGGGCGACTGGACTCCACCCCCGGGCAGCCAGCAGTGCTGCCGTCTCTTTTTCAGGAAGGATGCCGTAGAGCATGCGCTCAGGGTGCCGGGTAGCGAGGTCGCCCCCGGGCATCATTACGGGTTCCAGATGACCGACACGGGTGAGGTCAGGCACTGCTCCGGCAAAGATTTCACCGCCCCAGATGGTTCCGTCCTCGCCGTATCCAACCCCATCAATTGCGATGCCGATACACGGGTCGGTGGTGGCTGCAGCGATGTGGGCCTTGTGGTGCTGCACCGGCATGAGGGTGGCACCTGTCTCCTCAGCACGTCTGCGGGCATAACGTGTGGAAAGGAACTGCGGGTGCAGGTCATGGGCAATAATATCGAATTCAGCGCCCACGAAGTGCGCTGTCCGTTCCACGGTCTCCTTTAAATATGCAAGTGTTGCCGGATTGCGCACATTGCCCACGTGGGGGGAGGTGATGCAGTAACCGTCCCGATAGATAGAGATGTTTGCATTGAGCTCCGGCCCGACGCCAAGAATGCAGGCATCCCCCAGATCCTGCTTCAGCCGTTTCGGGGCAAACCCGCGGGAGAGGCGGAGTATCTTGCCGTCGCGTACCACGGAGTCGTCGCAGCGGTTTTGAATGATGCGATTGTGGGTGAGAATGTAGTCCACGTGCCCGGCAAGTCGTTTGCATGCCTCGTGGGTATCGGTGATCATCGGGTATCCCGGCGGATTGGCGCTTGTCATCACAAGCATCGGGTGTTTGAGGGATGCAAACAGGAGGTGGTGGAGGGCGGTATAGGGGAGCATACAGCCGATGGTATGCAGTTTTGATATGGTGGTGAGCGCCTCAGGATTCTTTTTTTCCAGCACGACAATGGGATGGGCGGGGCCACTGAGGCATTTCCATTCTGCCGCTGATACCACGGCAACCTCTGCTATCTTTTCTGCGGTGGCCATCACCGCGAGGGGCTGCTCCTGCCGGCCGAGAGTGCCCTTCAGACGCCCGGCTGCCTCTGTGGTGCAGGCGATATGGAATCCCCCCAGGCCGCGGATGGCGATGACGGCGCCCCCGTCCAGAAGTGCTGCTGCGGTGTGCAGAGGTTCTCCTGCCACCGGAGTGCCGTCTGTTTCCAGAAGGGAGAGCGTCGGCCCGCAGGCAGCACAGGCAATCGTCTGTGCATGGTGACGGCGGGATGCCGGGTCGCCATATTCATCAGCACAGGGCCCGCACATGGGGAATGCATCCATCCGTGTGCGTTCCCGGTCGTAGGGCAGGCCGCAGATGATGCTGTAGCGGGGGCCGCAGTTCACGCAGGAGGTAGCCCAATAGCCTTCATACCTCCCCCCGGGAGTGAATATGTCCTGTATGCACGCATCACAGGTGGCAACATCTGTTGGGATAAAGCCCGAGAGGTTGCCTGCTGCACTTTCGAGGATCACAAATCCATCTGGTACTGGTTCATCAGAATCGGTTACGGTGATGGTGTCGATGCGCGAAAGGGGGGTGCCCCGGGAAAGACGACGCACAAACTCTCCAAAATTATTTCCTTCGGCGAGCACCAACACCTCACTACCGAGATTGCGGACCGTGCCGTTTATTCCGAGTTCCTGTGCGGTTTTATAGACAAAAGGGCGAAATCCGACCCCCTGGACGATGCCTTTTATTGATATCTGCCCTTTGACGTGCATATTCGGTGCCTAGAGAATCTTTATTGGTTTATACGTTTAATACTACATGGGTTTTTACATTGACAGGACATAACAGGATCGTAAACGATCCACTCGAAATCGTTCCGCTCATTGTTACTTTTAACAACTCAAAATTCAAAAAAGCCTATGACCTCCTCGCGAAGCAATGGATGACTGAAGAAGAGATCTGTGCTGAAATTGGCGCGGAATGTGTGGCAGAATGCCTCGAACTTCTAAAGAAAGGCAGTCTTATTGAGGAGCAGTGGCGTATGCCGCAGCCGGGGGAGCGGCCCTCTAAAGAATATAAAACAACATACACCAGATTCAGAGCGGGATTCCAGTGTTCCATGGAGGACCTTGGTGATCTTCTTTACATCTCAACATCGACAGACGAAGAACTCCGTGCCATGGTGGATAATATTGAGCAGGACGTCCGTGCCGGAGTAACATCGTACAATGATCTCGCGCGCAAATACAAGGTGAGTCCCGTCTACATCAAGGGTCTTGCCAAACGTGTGCCGAATCTGGATGTGAAGGGCCAGGGGTTGGTGCTGCTTGACGCGTCACAGTGATGACCCGTATCACACTGTGCTCAAGAGCAAACGTGAAGCAACACGTTTTCAGATCCTCGTGGAGATTGCCGCTAACCAGCCTTCAGTAAGACAACAGGAAATTGCCATAAAGATGGGCGTGACTCCGCAGGCCATCAGCGAATACATTCGTGAGATGGTGGATGACGGATTGGTAAATTCGAACGGCAGAGGCCGATATAATGTCACAACGAAGGGTGTGGAGTGGGTAACAAATACCGCTGAAACACTTGACAACTATCTGAAATATGTGACAACCGACGTCATCCAGGAGGTTTCTGTGTGGACCGCCATCGCAAAAGAGCCGCTGGTAAAAGGAGACAGGGTTGGTGTCTTTATGCGGGGAGGTCTGCTGTATGCATCCAAAACAGAGCAGGTTGCGATGGGCGAGGTGACGACGGTCGCGAATCCCGGAGAGGATGTGGGGGTGGCAAAGCTCTCCGGAATTATTGCACTTGAGGAGGGACGCGTCCGTGTCTGCAAGGTACCGCGTATCCAGCGGGGGGGGTCACGCAGTGTTTCTCCCGATCGCATCCTCGATGCATTGGAAGGCATCGATTATATCGGTGCAGTTGGCCTTGAAGCTAAGGTGCTCCTGAAAAGTGTTGGTGTGAGTGAAGACGCCTTTTTCGGTGCCCGGGAAGGGGTTGTGGAGGCGTCGTTTCACGGGATCAACTGTGCGATGGTTATTGTCGATGAGGAGTTTACCGGGTTTCTAAAACGGCTCGAGGGTGCCGGTCTCTCGTATGAGATCTGCGATTTGAGTCTCCCATGAGTATTATTGTTCATCCCGGGCGGGGACCATACCGCCTCTATTTTTATGATGGCCGACGGGTGACGGGCAGTGGAGATCTGGATCTTTCAAAAACCGGCAAGGGATGCCGTCCGAAAGAGTTCCGGTACCGTGAGGCGGGCAGGAGTCATCCGCGGCATGTGCCGACAAAGGATCTGCTGCGGGAACTCAGGAAAGAGAAGGTATACCTCACCGGGGAGGATGAGGCGTTTCGGTCGATGTGCAGTGATCTCCAGATTCCGGTGACGGTGACCAATGTCTGCCGGACCTGTCTTCTTTGTGATCGGATCACCCCCCTGAATAAGAAAAATTCGGTGAAATACGGGCGTGAGCAGATCTGCATGTACTGTGCCAAAAATGAACTGCGCCGTGAGACGGGTTATATGGGGGGGATGGGGATGAAGTCCATCGGCCATCTGGAGAATATGCTTGAGATGTACCAGGATCTTGACCGTGTTCTCGGGATGCTGCAGCCTGAGGCTGCACGGCCTTCTCAGACGCTCTTTGACCGGCTTGAACCCCATACCCTGCGGGAAACACAGCCGTTAACGGCTCTTGCGCTCCCCAAAAAATTTATTGAGGCGTCAGGGGTGAAAAATCTGATGCCGGTTCAGCAGCTCTGTGTCGATGCCGGACTGTTACAGGGAAAAGATCAGCTGGTGGTGGCGGCCACTGCAAGTGGCAAGACCTTTATCGGTGAGATGGCAGGGGTGAAAAACCACAGTGAAGGCAGGGGCGCGATGCTTTTTTTAGTCCCCCTTGTTGCTCTTGCAAACCAGAAATATCGTCGTTTTACCGAACGCTATGGTGAATTCCTGAATGTTTCACTGTTGACCGGGGTCTCCCGGATTCGCATCCCTGAGACCCGGGTGAACGCTCGCCGTAGTATGAAGTCTGATATCATCGTCGGAACCTATGAAGGGGTAGATCACCATCTTCGGATGGGCCGGCGCCTTGCCAAGGTGGGGACGGTGGTGATCGATGAGGTGCAGATGCTGGAGGACGCGGAACGGGGGCACCGGCTCGACGGGCTTATTGCGCGTCTGCGGTATGTTGCCCCTCGCGCACAGTTTCTGTTTTTAAGCGCTACCATCGGATCCCCGTCTCTTCTGGCAAAGAAACTGCAGAGTGAACTTGTCCGTTACGATGAACGCCCGGTGGGTCTGGAACGTCATCTGATCTTTACGGAACGCAAGGAAAAGATCGAGATCATCAAAAAGCTGGTGTTCGAGGAGTTCCGAAAAACCTCGTCCAAAGGATTCCGGGGGCAGACGATCGTTTTCACGAACTCCCGGGCCCGGTGTCACACGGTGTCAGATGCCATCGGAAAAAAGGCGATGCCGTATCATGCCGGTCTTTCTGCAAAGGAGCGGCGTGATGTAGAGATGAGGTTTGAGAAAGGAGAGATTGCTGCGGTTGTCACGACAGCGGCTCTGGCGGCAGGCGTGGACTTTCCTGCTTCTCAGGTCATTTTTGACGCCCTTGCGATGGGTATCTCGTGGCTGAAGGTGCAGGAGTTTTCTCAGATGATGGGTCGTGCGGGACGGCCGGATTTCCACGATCTGGGTAAAGTGGTCATTCTCGCTGAACCGGGTGGTGTCTATTCACGGGAGTCCGACGGTGGCACGGAAGAGGAAGTGGCGATACGCCTCCTTAAAGGTGAGATGGAGGAGGTCTCTCCGGTCTATGATATTGAAGGTTCGTCTGAGGAATATGTCGCCAATGCGGTGGTATGCGGCGGGGACCGGGGGTGCCTGACGGAGATTTGCAGCACGATGGTGGGTGAAATGGAGGATGTCTGGCCCCTCCTGAACCAGGGGGGCTACATCCGTGAACAGAACGGAAAAATCATCCTCTCCCCTCTGGGTCAGGTGATGGCCGAGCATTTCATAGGCATTGAACGCCTCTCAAGGATCTTGAAGATGGTTCGAAAGACTGCTGATCCCCTGGCGATTGTGGCTGAACTCGACTGTGTCGAGGATGAAGATGCGTGAGGCGAGGTGCCTCTCCCCGTCTGGAGAGATACCTTTGCATCATTTTCTCTCTATTCTCTCTATTCTCTCTATTATCTCTGAAACCGGATGGGCCCGGTAAATCGGAGTTTTCGTCTCTCAGGTGGTATGAGGGGGCAGTTTCAGGCAGAATGGTGACCGCCTCGCATTTGTGTGCAGACGTGCCTTGTTTATACCGCCTGCTCTTTTGACTACGGGAAGAGAGTTTTTATCCTCTTGTGCTCTCTACACTGACATAATCGGAGTAGTACCATGGACGAAGATATCACCTTTATGCAGGCAGCGATTGACGAGGCAGAAAAAAGCAGGAGCGAAGGCGGCATTCCCATTGGGGCCGTGCTGGTGCGAAACGGAGTCATCATCTCCCGGGGGCATAACCGGAGGGTGCAGGACAATGATCCTTTGATGCATGCAGAAATTAACTGCCTCAGAAATGCCGGGCGAATCGGGCGATATCGTGATACGGTACTCTATTCCACGCTCATGCCCTGTTATCTCTGTGCCGGGGCTGTTGTTCAGTTTGGCATCCCGAAGGTGGTGGTGGGGGAGTCTGCCAATTTCGCCGGCGGAGAGGATTTATTGCGGGACAAGGGGGTCGATGTAGTGAACCTGAGTCTGCCCGAACTTGTGCAGATGATGGGCGCATACATTGAAACCCATCCTGATGTCTGGAATGAGGATATCGGGGCACTATGACATAGTATTTTACTTGTTTTCTGCCCATTACCTTTTGTTGGTGACTTCCAGAAACACCCCGGATAAAAACGGGATGTTTGATACCCATTCCGGGGATATCTGATACCTGTTTTGAGGATATCTGATAGTTATTTTAGGGGATATTTCTCTTATTCTATTACCGTGTTCCTTCCTTTAGAGAACCTGCCAGCTCAGCCGGGCCCTGTGGACAGGTGTTCTGAGAAGAAGACCTTCACCGTCAGGTTCGAACCTGCCTTTCAGGTATTCTCTGAGGACACTCTCCTGTTCTGGTGTCTCGATAACAAACCTGCTTTTAAGGATCTCACATGCGTTGTCAAGATCAGGCACTCTGAGGGTGTGAGTATGGGGGGATATTGAAACTTCAGGGTAAATACCCATCTGGTAGAGAAGATTGAAGACCACGTCAATTTTTGGTCCGGGGAGATATGGAACGCCATGAAGCGAGGGCCAGAGATCGAGCATGATCTGTTCCCAGTATGGCAGACCGGCAAAGTGGAAAAGGAGAACTGTTCCTGAACAAACCCGGTTCATTTTTTCGATTGCGTCCTTTAAATCCGGCATACCGAGAGAGAATGAGGCGAAGACGACATCATAAGGGGGTGTGAGATCAGATATGTCAATGTCTTCCCAGTGTTTGCCCACTGTGGAGATGTTTGTGATCCCGGCGTCCCTGATTGTCTGCTCAAGCACTTCAAACATCGCTGGTGAAGGTTCGACCGCAGTGATCTCTGCGACCTGCGATGCAAGAGGAACTGCAATGGAACCGGGTCCCGCCCCAATGTCCAGAACACGGGAGTCCGGCAAGATCGGGAGCGAGGAGATCACGTTCTGAATACGGTTAGAGTTCTCCTCACCTGATGATGTGGCAAATTCCTGAGCTTTTTTCTTTGAGTCCCAGAATTCAGAACAACCTCTGCCCCCCTTCAGGTTGTTGTTCATTTTCATCCTTTTTTCCCAGACTCCGTTCCAGTTGATGGTGTCATATTCCATAGTCGTCGGTATCATTAAATTCTGGTTCGCATTAAGTTAATAAAAATATGTTGAAATGCGATAAGATAATATTATTATGGTTAACCTCTCCATAATCCATTGAGAAACGATGGATCCGATCATCTACCTGAATAATGCCGCTACAACCTGGCCCAAGCCCGGACCGGTGATCAAAGCGGTTGAGGAATCTCTGTGTCTTCCCTACTATGAGGAAGGGCGCAGTTCGGTGCCTGGGCAGAAAGACTATGTATCCCTTGCCCGGGAGACTCTTGCCGGATTTTTTCGGGCAGGGCCGCTGAATCACTATGTCTTCACGCAGAATGCAACTGATTCGCTGAATGTTGTCATTCATGGGTTTGTACATCAACAGACCGGGCCTGTCCACGTCATTACCACCGATCTTGAACACAATTCTGTTCTCAGACCACTCAGAACCCTTGATGCCGGGAAACGGATCACTCTGACCATTGTCCCGTCGAAAGAAGGGTATGTCACCCCTGATGCGATGAGACAGGCAGTCACAGAAGATACCGGCATGGTTGTGATGGCTCATGGGAGTAATGTCTTCGGGACAGTCCAGGATATTGGTTCTATCGGAAAATATCTGAAAGAATGTGGCATCTTCTTCTGTGTTGACGCTGCCCAGACCGCAGGTGAGATCCCTGTCAATCTCTCTGAGACCCCGGTCGATGCCTTTGTTTTCACCGGGCACAAGGCCCTCTTTGGCTTGCCGGGAATTGGTGGATTCTACCTTGCCGATCCTGAAAAGGTTGCCCCTGTTCGCCAGGGTGGCACGGGAGTTAATTCCAAATTTCCACTTCAGCCCCTGGAGATGCCTATGAAATTTGAGGTCGGAACCCCGAATTATCCGGGAATTGTGTCCCTCGTTGCGGGCATACACTATATTGAAGAAATCGGACTGGCTGAAGTGGGAAAGAAGACGATGGGCATGACCAGACTTTTGATCGATGCGATTAAAGATCATCCCGGGATTATATTGTATAATGACCATCCTGACCTCCCTGTTGTATCTTTTAATATCCGCGGACTTGAATCCAGCACGGTGTCCAGGATCCTTGCGAGAGGGTATTCTGTTATCACCCGGCCGGGTCTTCACTGCGCCCCGCTCATACACCAGCGGATGGATTCCCATGACGGAAGCGTGAGACTGAGCCCTTCCTGTCTGAACACAGTAGACGAATGTAACAAAGCGATTGAGGCAATTCTGGAGGTGGCCGGAAGTGAGGATAAAGAAATCAAATTTGCATAAATATTGCAACGACGGCTCAACAAGGAACGATCTTGTCCTTGACGAACCGGTTACGATGGATTTTGTGAATTATCTTGCCCGGTTTGGTGAGGTGAAGGTTTGGGAGGGAATGCGGATGATTCCTTTCACATTCGACAAAACCGATTTCATCTCTGTCAAGGGAATTGTCGGTGACGATGAGGTTGAGATGAGAGTCAAAGTGCCATATGTGGAGGAGACATCGGGTTACTTTGATCTTCTCCTCTCCCATTTCCACGATGGTGATCCTGATATTGAAGCGATGCGGCAGGAAGAAGTGGATATTCGGGAAAGGATAAGGGGATAAAAGGGATAACAGGATAACAGGGTAATCATTTTCGTTTTTCTGTCTTCTGAACCTGTGTGAATACAGGTTTTTCCTGTTTTGTGTGTGTCAGATCATCACCCAATGTTCTGACATGTTCCTTCCTTCCTTCCTTCCTTCCTTCCTTCCTTCCTTCCTCCCTCCCTTCATTCATTCATTCATTCATTCATTCGCTCCTGTCCTCCCCTGACAGATGTTTGTCGTAATCGCCATCAGAAAACCGATTCAGGCAACAATTAATGGTTAGCTTATCCGGGAGGTACGTCGGTATCTTCTTATTTTATTCGTCCAAATAGACGAAGAATACCTTATTTGTGGTGCTGGTCCTGAAATTTCCTTCAAACATTGGAAATTGTCAGGGGTATAGGCATACAGGAGATATATATGGAAAAAAACGAACGTTCTGAAAAGGAAAAAGCAGAAGGAATGGATAGAATCGCAAAGACTATTTTCGCTCCGATCTACCCGGTGCTTGCCGAATTTTATCTTACCAGTTTTGGGCGACGGGATGGAGTGTGCATTGACCTTGGCAGTGGACCCGGACATATTTCAATTGCTGTGGCGAAGGCATCAGATATGCAGGTCTACGCTCTTGACGTATCTGAAGATGCACAGACGATTGCCCGCAGTAATATCAGGGACGCAGGACTTGAAGGGCAGATTATCCCACTTACGGCCGATGTCGCTGCTATTCCTCTCCCGGACGATTCCGTTGATCTCGTCGTCAGCCGTGGTTCAATTTATTTCTGGGACGATCTGCCTTCGGTCTTCAGTGAAGTTGCCCGGATACTCAGGCCCGGTGGCACGACATTTATTGGCGGTGGGTTTGGAAACGCAGAACTCAGGGATGATGTTGTACAGAAGATGATTGCCCGCAACCCGGAGTGGGAGAAACGCTATCTAACGAATACGTCTCCCGAAACGATTGAGCGATTTGAACAGGCCCTTTCCGAGATCAAAGGTGTCAAAGGTGTCGAGGGTGAAGTAGTCAGGAATGAGTCAGGCGTCTGGATTGTTATGACAAAAAACCGGTAGCCTGAGATGTGAGATCTGTGATCATGGTTGTGCCCTTAGAGTGGGGCTGAATTGTACCCTTAGAACAGGGCTGAATTGTACCAGATGTATCATCACGGGCTGATATACGGATTGTTGAGCTGTTTCAGGGCTCATAAATATTCCATGGGTTCTTCCCGACAGAGACGGTGTTGACACGCTGGGTTTGCCTGTTGCCAAGTTTTGCCTGATGCCAAGGTTTGCCTGTTATCAAACATGTACCTGGTGAACACCGTGTCAGATGCTGCTTTCTTTATCCCTGTTGCATGTCCGGGGTGCGAAATGATCCGGTCGTAGAATCCGTGTTCCTGCTCTGAAAATGTTCCTGCTCTGAAAAAAATGATTGATGATGCAATAATCCACAATAACCCTTTTAAGGAATGATGTGGTAAACACTCATCGAAAGATTCCGGCCGCCCGTGTCTTTTGTAATGGCGCATTCCGGAACAGGAGATACGTAAATGAACACAGCAAAAATGAACACGGCAACCCGGATGAAATGTCAGATCTGCGGACATATCTACGATCCAAAGAAAGGCGAGCGGGGCATACCTGTCGGGACAGCATTCGCTGACCTCCCGGAAGACTGGTGCTGTCCTGTCTGTAAGGTTTCAAAAACAAAGTTTACTGAGGTGAAATAACATGGTAGTACGTGAGATCGTTCCCGGCATCGAGGCCGTGGGCGTGATTGACTGGCACCGGGTGTCCTTTGATGACTTAATGGACCTCCCGGATGGTACGACATACAATGCCTATGTCGTCAGGGGGAGTGAGAAGACTGCCCTCATTGATACGGTAGAGTTGGGATTCGAAGAGGAGTATGTAACAAACCTCATCCGGGCGAAAATCGAATCCGTGGATTACATCGTGGCAAACCATGCCGAGCAGGATCATGCCGGTGCACTCCCGATGCTGCTGGAACTGTTCCCCATGGCAAAAGTCATTACCATGGAGAAGGGAAAAGATCTGCTCAGTTCGATGCTTTTGATCGATGAAGAACGTATTCAGGTCGTAAAAGACCAGGACTCCCTGTCCCTCGGTGACAAGTCGATGGTTTTCTACTCGATGCCATGGGTGCACTGGCCGGAGACGATGGTGACCTGGGTGCCGGAAGACCGCGTTCTCTTTTCGTGTGATTTCCTTGGTTCCCACCTTGCCGCATCACCGCTCTTTGCGGATACTTCATCCCGGCTGGAGGAGGCCGCGAAACGTTATTATGCCACTATCATGCAGCCATTCCGTTCAAAGATTCGCGAATATTTAGACGTCGTGGAGTCACTCTCCCCTGCCATCATTGCACCAAGTCACGGGCCGGTGCTCAACAAGCCGGAATGGATCATCTCCCTGTATCGCGAATGGTCATCAGAGGAGGGAAAGAATCTCGTTGTTATCCCCTTTGTATCGATGCACGGCAGCACGCGTCTGATGGTGGACTGTCTGGTGGATGCACTGATGGAGCGGGGTATCGAGGTGCGTCCCTATGACCTTGGCACTGCCTCGCCCAGTGTGATTGCAATGGATCTTCTCGACGCCACGACCATTGTCGTCGGCACACCGACCGTTCTTTTCGGGCCACACCCAAAGGCTGCACACATTGCATTCCTTGCCAACCTTCTTAAGCCGAAGGCACGCTACCTGAGCGTTATTGGTTCCTATGGCTGGGGTGGAAAGACGGTGCAGGCTCTGGCTGATATGCTGCCGAAACTCACCGTAGAGATACTGGAACCGGTGTACATCAAAGGAAAACCCGGAGAGCAGGAGTTCGCCGCAGTGAAAAACCTCGCAGACGAAATCTATAAACGTCATCAGGCACATCATCTCGTTTGAAAAAAGGTGAATGTAGATGGAAAAAAATCCTGTTTTCTTTAAGTGCCCCGGATGCAGTGGCACCGTGATGGTGATGGATCCGGGAAGATGCAAGGCACCTTCGATAGAGGCGATTTCGGTCAGCTGTTCGGGAAATGAAATGGAGATGCTCTCAGAGCAGAAGGCAGATCTTACCAAAGAGAAGCATGTGCCGGTGGTTGAAAAAGTAGAGGGAGGCATCAAAGTCATAGTTGGTTCAACACCCCATCCGATGACAGAGGAGCACCACATCGCGTGGATTGGTGTGCAGGCCGGTGATAATTTCATGCTTCATTACCTGAAACCCGGCGATGCACCGGAAGCCTTCTTTCCCTGCCCAAACACGGATGTAAAGGCGTATGAGTTCTGCAACATCCACAATCTCTGGGTCAACCGCTGAGATGACCCCCATTTCCCTATTTTATTCGATATTTTGTCTCTTATTTTTGAATTGCAGTCTAATTTAGCTTTTTAACTCGTAACAAAAGGATAATACCTGCCACCCGGCAATGAGTACATGCGTATGGACCGCCTTCATCAGTACCTGACGCTGACAACGGAGATCGGGACGATTCTCCGGTACATCAGCTTTGGTACCTGCATTCCGCTTCTGGTTGCCCTGATATTTCGGGAATTTGATATGCTTCTCCCGATGGCCTCCGTACCGGTAGTTCTTTTCTCTCTCGGGTCGGTCCTTATCTGGCTTCCGGCAACGGAACGGGAGCCTCGTCTTTCCATGTCGCTCTTTTCTGTGGCCGCCATCTGGCTGATCTGTGCTCTTGTAGGGGCGTTGCCTTTTGTCTTTGGTGCAGGAATGCCCTACATTGATGGCCTTTTTGAGGCAATGTCAGGGTGGACGGATACCGGGATGACGATGGCCCGGGATGTGGACGCCCTGCCCCAGACCCTTATCTTCTGGCGAACCCTGATGGAATGGTTCGGCGGCATCGGGATCGTGGCGTTCACTGTTGCCCTCCTGAATCGATCCTCAATATCCCGTCTCCACCTCTACAACACGGAGCGAATGGAAGGGCCCAGGGATGCTTTCATGCCGAGTGTGGTGGAACAGGGGGCACAGATGTGGCTGATATATCTCATTCTTACGTTTGCAGGGGTGCTCCTCATTCTCTGCTCCGGGGTCCCGCTCTGGGATGCTCTGAATATTGGGATGACCGCAATATCAACCGGCGGGTTTACGATTCATTCCGGAGGTATATCGTTCTATGACAACCGGCTCCTTGAACTGCTCATCATTCCGGTGATGATTGCAGGGGCGCTGCCCTTCAAAATCTATTATCTGATGTACCGCAAACGGGAATTCCGTCTGCTTCGTGATGAACAGGCAATCCTGCTGTTTTTACTGATATTTCTGGGATTTATTGTCATTACGATGGATTTGATCGTGTTTAACGGACTGGATCGTTGGTCCGCGGATATTCACGGTCTTTTTATGGCATCTGCGGCGGTTACATCGACCGGATTCCAGACCGCGAATCTGGTGGGCTGGGAGCCGGTATCTGTGCTCTTTCTTACGGTTCTGGTCTTCATCGGCGGGTCTTCCGGCAGTACATCGGGCGGAGTAAAGCTATCCCGTGTCATCATCGGGTTCAAAGGCATCAAGTATTGGTTCCGGCGGTCGTTTGTCAGCGCAAAAGCCATGATTCCTCTGCGTTACAATGGCAAAACCTTTCAGCGGGCAGACGCGGAGTTTCTTGTTTCACGCAATATGCTCACCTTCATTCTTTTTCTGCTGTCGATTCTCATCGCTCTTGTCACCATTATGCACTTTGAGCAGCCCGATATCGATACGACCCTTGTGATCTTCGACGTGGTCTCCGCCACCTGCAACAATGGCATAACCACCGGATTTATTAATCCTGATCTGACGGTCTGGTCAAAAGTCGTGCTCATCCTTCAGATGTGGCTGGGAAGGCTTGAAGTGATGGCAGTAATGGTCTTCTTCATTGGCCTGATTCGCGGATTTGAGTGGTGATCTCCGGGGCAGGGGCGCGAGATATCATTATAGGAAAGGAAGATTATTTATGCTGCAGTAAAGGCGGGTAAAAGATGGCCTGGAAATATTTCACGAAAACACGATATCTGGTAATAATCGCAGCAATTTCCTCTTTTTTTGGTTCTGCGCTGATGTTTTTTATCGGTATCGAAAAGACGATATCGGCATTTGTTTATTATTTTTATGGGCGGGGTTTGTCCGGAGGGGAGCCCCTTCCTGAATATCTGACACCCAGCGATCTCGCAACGGTGTCACTGGCGGAGTCTATCGATGTTTTTCTCTTTGCTCTGGTGATGTTGATCTTTGGTTATGGCATTATGTACCTCTTTCTTGTAGAAGAGGAAGAGAAAGAGCGGCTCAGTTTTCCCGGATGGCTGCGGATAAAAAATATTTTTGAGCTAAAGATGATTCTCGGGGAAGTCATTGTTTTCATCCTTTTTGTCCATTTTCTGGAGACGGCGACAAAAACAGGGTATGCCAACCAGACCCTTGAAAGCCTTATTTTGCCCGTCTCAATTCTCCTTCTTTCCGTCAGTCTGATGCTACTCCGGCGCAGTGAGTGATGTGTCCTTCATCAGGAGAAGTAAAGAGCAAGCACAACAAAACTTAAGCTAATGAAACAGATCGCCCTCTACGGAAAGGGTGGTATCGGTAAATCCACCACATCGGCAAATCTCTCGGCAGCCCTCTCGGACTGCGGGCTGGACGTCATGCAGATCGGGTGCGATCCAAAACATGACAGCACCCGGATGCTGATGCAGGGGGAATGGATTCCTACCGTCCTTGACCTTGTCCGTGAACATGGTGATGCTAATGTTGTGGTCTCTGATGTCGTATTCACCGGGTATGGAGGTATCCGGTGCGTTGAGGCAGGTGGACCGGAACCCGGTATCGGGTGTGCGGGCCGCGGGATCATCGCCACATTTCAGCTGCTGCAGCGACTGGAGGCCCTTTATGGAGATGTTGTCGTGTATGATGTCCTCGGTGACGTGGTCTGTGGCGGGTTTGCGATGCCAATGCGCGACGGGTATGCACAGGAGATATACCTGGTAACCTCCGGGGAGTTCATGTCACTGTATGCGGCGAATAACATCTGCAAGGCAATATCACGTCTTTCCCGACGTACACGCAGTGTCTGTTCTCTCGCGGGTGTCATCTGCAACGCCAAGAATATTCCCGGCGAGGAGGCACTGGTGCGTGAATTTGCCGAGCGGGTCAATTCACGAATGGTTGCCTATATTCCCCGTGCCGCTATTGTTCAGATTGCTGAAGTGAACCGGCGCACCGTGATTGAGTATGCACCGGAGTCAGAGCAGGCAGAGGTCTATCGCCAACTGGCCCGGACGATTCAGGAAAATACCACCTTTACCATCCCTACCCCCCTCGACATGAATGAACTCGAAGAACTTGCACGGTCGCACCTCAAGATTTGAGGGATGTACGGTCATGGGCGTCCTTTCGGTCAGTGCCTTTCTGACGGATGCAGTGACCCTTGTACATGGCCCGGATGGGTGCACCCATATCAATACCTCTTTGCTATACTCCACCCTTGCGGAGCGCGATATCTTTCGCATCCCGAGCATCGTCTCCACCGGTCTCGGTGAAAATGAGATCATCTTCGGTGGTGAAGATGCACTTCACGATGCGCTGACGGCTGTGTGCAATGATGACCCGGCCGCAGTGATTGTTGCAAGCACGTGTGTCTCTGAAACCATCGGAGATGATGTGGCAGGGATCTGCAGTCAGCCATGGGACTGCCCGGTTATCCATGTGCCCAGCTCCGGCTTTCTTGGCGGCACCTTCACGGATGGGTATACCAGCGCGCTTACGTCCCTGACGTCTTTTATCACACCCGGAAAACAGGATCCCGGCAGCGTCAATATTGTCGGTGAAAAGAATCTTGAATTTGAGGCTGAGGATAATTTCCGGGAGGTCTCCCGCATTCTCGACCTGCTTGATCTTGAGGTGAATATCCGCTATGTGCGGGATATTACGGTGGCGGATATCGAAAGGTTCGGGGATGCGGGGCTGATCATTTTCCGTGAGGACCAGGACGGCAGACTGGGGCGTTATTTTCATGCCTGCACCGGTACTCCTTCTCTTCCGGAGTTTCCGGTCGGGCTTTCCGCAACTCTTGCGTTTATCCGGGAGGTGGGTCGCCTCACCAACCGCGACAGCACGCAGGCCGTCTGTGCCGAAGAAGAGCGGCAGGCCGCGCTCGCGGATGAATTTTCAGACCTTGCAGGCGAGTATATGACCTTTGATTCATTCGGGTTCCAGTCAGCCGGGA
This sequence comes from uncultured Methanoculleus sp., assembly GCA_964523185.1. Lineage (GTDB taxonomy): Archaea > Halobacteriota > Methanomicrobia > Methanomicrobiales > Methanomicrobiaceae > Methanogenium. Next base: position 14,582 of record CAZFXY010000002.1, on the reverse strand, counting down.
TGGAGATGTTTACTGAGGTGGCAGAGACCGTTGGCATCAGGGTTGCTGCGGAAGGAACGGTCATTCCGATTCCTTTCTGTATGCCGGTAGGCACTCTCGGCCTGCAACGGATGCTCCGGCAGTGGCGGAGGTTTATCGATGGCTAAGCCATGCCTTAATCCGATCTGGCCCTGTGCAATGATCGGCGCCGCTGCCGCGATGGCCGGACTAAAAGGAACCGGTGTCATCATTCATGGTGCGTCCGCGTGCTACTTTTATGCAGACTCGGTCATTCCGGATCCGTTAAACTGCACCTTTCTGATAGAAGACGAGATCATCTTCGGCACCGGTGACCGTCTGCTGGAGGTGGCCGAAGCCCTTCTGCCCTTTAGCGAGAGGATTGTGGTCATCAATTCCTGCGTGCCTGCGACCATCGGCGAAGATCTCATGACATACTGTGCCGGTTGTGATCCCCTGATCATCGATGCCCCCGGTTACTGCGGTGACATGATGGATGGCTACCAGATGGGACTGGCGGCTCTTTCCCCGGAGGTTGACCCGACACGGAACGGGGTGAACATTGACGGGCTGATCTCGCCGGATCCCTTTGCCGCGGGCAACCGGATGGAGGCAGAACGCCTGCTGGCCTGTGCGGGTATCCCGGTTGCGGCCCGGTACTGTAGTGATACCCTGACCTCAGCCCTCAGACCGGCAGCGATCACGGTAACCGCCCTCCCGGATGTAGCCTCCGGTATCGGGCAACCGGCAGGGTCACTTCTCGGGCTCAATGCCATTGAGACGACCTTTTCTCTTTTGCAGGATGCAATGCCGGATGCCGACTGTGCTTTGGTTATGGATATCTGTGAGGAGACGGAAGAACTGGTGGTGAAGGTATGTGACCGCTATCTGCGTGTGAACGACCCGCCACGGGTGGCTCTCTTCGGTATTGCGGGATATCTCGACATGGCAGCAGATCTGCTCACCACCCATCTCGACGCAGAGATCTGTGGTGCAGGGGCCCGTAATCAACCGCTGGAGAGATCGATCTGCACCTGGGCCCCGGATCTGGGATCCGTGAAGCAGATACTTGCAGCAGGCGAGCTTGATCTGATCATCGGATCGCAGTATGAAGCGACCCTTGCACCCGGTGTGCCCTTTGTGCAGATGACGATCCCCATCCGTAAACATTCCATGCTCTGTCACCGCCCGCTTGTCGGGACAGAGGGTGTTCTCTGGCTTCTTGAGTCTGTGGTGAATGCGGGGAAAAAAGGGTGCTGAAAGACGGGTTCCGAGTTTTTCTGCATTCCGGATGGATGTCACGTCTGCACGTGAATACCCGGTAATGACAAATAACCAGAGAATAATCGTGATTCGGCATACCGGCGGCACCTGCGAGAACCCTTCTTTCGTTTTTTTCTGCTATTCCTGTGATGTCGCTTTCTGCGGGGGACTCCGGCGAGACTCCGGCGTGTTTATCCGCTGATATCGCCCATACCGGTTATGAATGAGGACGGGCGTCAACTGGTGCATCTGGTTTTCGGCGTTTTTATCGCCGGCGCAATTGCCTTTTTGGGAAGAGAGTATGCCATCATTGTGCTTACCTCTGGACTTTTTGGCGGATTTGTGCTCATTGATCTGGTGGGTCGGGGATATCGTGTGCCGATCGCGTCAGCGATGGTGGAGAATCTCGAACGTACCGGGAGAATGCCCGGATACGGGGCGGTCTGTTTTGGGCTATCAGCGCTGTTCTGCCTGATTTTCTTTCCGGTAAACTATGTGGTGGCAGGAGTGGTCACCCTTGCGGTTCTGGACTCTTTCAGCACAATTATCGGGATGCGTTTCGGGCGGCACCGTATCTTCAACGAGAAATCGCTGGAAGGCACCGCAGGTGGTATCATTGCGGCATTCATTCCTCTGGTTTTTCTTCTGTCTCCCCTCACCGCGGCAGCAGCGGCCATTGTGGGGGGTCTCACAGAACTGGTCTCACCTATTGAAGACAACCTGGTGATACCTCCGGTGATCTGTCTTGTCTGCATTTTCCTTGCCTAAAGACGGTTCAGCCTTTTTTTGACCACGGGTGACACAAAGGCATATCACCCTGTAACCCGGATTCGGTGAGTGAATATGAAAAGCTCCCGGGTTTGCCATGCCCAAATGTACCCGGCGTCAGCGCTTGACGTTGCCACTATCCACAATTCTGCGATCGGTGATCCAACGCACCACCTGGTGATGCATGCAGATGGCGCCTTTGATTTGTCTGCCATGGAGACCGCGGTGGAGGCAGCCGGCACGATGGCGCCCATTCTTGCCTCACACTACGGTGAGGCAGATAACCGGGGTTACTGGCAGTGCAGCATGGGTGAAAAACCCGCTTTCTCCGTGCATGACATCTCAGGTGAAAACGACACACATCATCTCCCGCTGGTCTCAATAGATCCGTTTGTCGGGCCCCAGATGGATGTGCGTATCTGCAGGAATACCGAAACGGGGGAGGGGTGTGGGGATATTCTCATCATCTCCGGACATCACGCGGCGATGGATGCACATGGTCTTTTTCAGGCAGCAGCGCTGTGTGCAGATGCATACCGGAGAGTATGTGCAGGAAAACCTCCTGTTTTCCAGGGACCGTCCTGGGATCCCCGCGGCACGGATGCCATCAGTGCACAGTTCTCCGCAGAGGAACGTGATGCCGCATATGAACGTGAACGTGAATCTGCATCTGCAGACAACGGGTCATTTCCCTTTCGTGATGGCCCGTGCGGGTTGCCTGTCCGGGATTCATGTACTATCCAGGCAGATGAGGTCACTCGCCTCCGCGCCGCCGGGAAGGCTGCCGGGGTGACCTTCGATGACCAGATCATGGCGGCCGGTTTCTGTGCACTTGTGCAGGTCGGTGGTGATGCGTATACAACAGCGCCCAGTCTGGGCATCTCCGGTGCGGTGGATCTGCGTTGGTACCTCCCCCTTCAGCCATTCCGCAGTATCTGCAACCTCTCGGTTGCCTATGACCTGTCCCTTTCTTTTTCCTGCTGCCAGGAGATGAGTACCGCTCTGCCTGCGGTATCTCAGGCAATGCGAAACAACAAGGCTGGGAATGTTGGTCTGGGGTCAATGATTGCGTATGAACGTCTCTATGTGGGTGGTGTGCGTGCGGTGAAGGCCTATACGAACGGTCTTGAAAAGAAATACCGCCTCACCGGAAAGAGAAATCCCTTGCTCAGAAATGCTGGCACCATTCCCCCACCGGCGACCGCATTTCAGCACGGAGAAGATGGCGTGCCATTGCAGGTTACAAAGGCGTACCTTACCTCCGGGGAAATGTATCCACCGGGCATCGGTGTCTGTCTCTCCACCTACCGCGGTGAAATGACGGTCTTCATTCCTTTCTGCGCTGATGCTCATGACCCACAGAAGATCCGGCTTTTTCATGAAGCGCTGCGGGGGTATCTCTTACAGGATATCTCTCCCCCGTAACGATTTTCCATCATTTTTCTGGCAGACCTCGTCCTCTCCGGGGCAGGTTTATCATTTCCGCAATGCACATAAATTATAGATGAAGAGAATGCAGAGGGTTCGGAACGATCTTTGGCCCGGGTTCTGTATCTGGTGTGATATCCGGTATGTCCATAATGGCTATGATCTGTCCCTCTGCGTGCAGGAGAAAATGAGATGACAGGTCCGATGAAAGCAGGTGTCAAAACCCTTCTCGGAGACCCGAAACCGGCCATTCGCAGACTTGCGTGGCCGGTGATGATCGGCATGTTCCTCCAGACAGTCTATAACCTGACCGATGCATTCTGGGTGGCAGGCCTCGGTTCCGACGCCCTCGCGGCAGTAGGATTTTTCTTCCCGTTCTTTTTTGCCGTCTTTGGGTTTGCAAACGGTATGGGGGTTGGTGTGGGTTCTGCCATCTCCCGCCATATTGGCATGCGCGATCGGGAAGGAACAAACAGTGTCGCGACGCACACCGCGATTCTGGTGGTGATATTCTCCATCATCATTACCATTATCGGACTTTCTATTACCGGCACCTTCGGAACGATTCTCGGGGATACGCCGGTTGCAGAGATGGCCACGGGATATGCGAACATCACCTTTATGGGTACGTTTTTTATCATCTTTCTGGGTATCGGCAGCGCTTTTCTCCGCGGTGAGGGGGATGTCAAACGGACGATGTATGTGATGCTTATCAGTTCTTTAGTGAATGTCATCTTAGATCCGATATTCATATACGGGCTGGGAATGGGTGTTGAAGGTGCAGCCTGGGCGACGATTGTCGCATTCATCACGGCCTGTGTTCCGATATTCTGGTGGATCTTTGTGAAACAGGATACGCATACCCAGATGTCCTTTGCCGGTTTCTCGTTCTCCTGGCCCATTACATGGGAGATTCTGAAGGTGGGTATTCCCGCTTCGTTTCAGCACGTATCCATGGCGATGACGACATTCGCGCTCAATTTGCTTATCCTTCTTGTGGCAACGACCGATGGTGTTGCCATCTATACCACTGGCTGGCGAGTGGTTACGATTGGCGTCACGCCGCTCATTGCCATCACCACCGCAGTCGTATCGGTAAGTGGGGCGGCCTATGGGGCGCGTCTCATTCGCAAGGCTGAGGAGGCACACTTTTATGCCATCCGGCTGGGTGTTATGATCAGTCTCGTGATGACGGTCAGTATCTATTTCGGTGCCCCGTATATTGCCCAGGTCTTCACCTACAGTGAGGATGCAGCCCATCTTTATCCCGGTCTGGTCACCTTTTTGCAGACCGTCTGCTTTTTCTTCCCTCTGATGAGCTTTGGCATTTTTTCTGCCTCCCTTCTCCAGGGGTTCGGGCGGGGACTGGACTCTCTTGTGATCACCATTATCCGGACTATTGTTATGACCGTCAGCGCCTGTTATCTGCTGGCGGTCACCTTTGGGTGGGGCATAACCGGCATCTGGTGGGGTCTTGTTATCGGAAATTCGCTTGGTGCCGGAATTGGATTTGCCTGGGCACGCCTCTATACCAAAAAGCTCCTTCGTAAGATCGACACGCCGGAGGAATCGGTTTAATAGAATCGATTTAATGGAGTCGGTTTAATGTGGTGTGACAGGCAATGCACATACTATGGAGATACCGGGTGCACAATTAAACGAGATTGCCCGGCGGATGGATGAGAAGGCATCCCTTCTCTCGTCTCATGCCTGCCGGGATGATGCGGCCATACGGAGAGAGAGGGTTGGTGAGCCCGCAGAAGATCGGGTGATCCGGCCGCCTTTTTTCCGGGATATTGACCGCATTATCCACTCACGGGCATTTTCACGGTATATCGACAAGACACAGGTCTTCTATCTGTTGGATAACGAGCATATTACGCACCGTGCGATTCATATTCAGCTGGTGGCAAAGATTGGGCGAACCATTGGTCGTGCACTCTCCTTAAATGAGGATTTAATTGAGGCGATTGCCCTCGGCCATGATATCGGCCACCCGCCGTATGGTCACTTTGGGGAAGACTGCCTGTCCGCACTTTGTAAAGAACACCAAATCGGCCCGTTTCGCCATGATGTGCAGAGCATTCAGTTTCTCGATACCATAGAGGATGCCAACCTCACCCTGCAGGTGTTAGACGGCATCCTCTGCCATAACGGGGAGGTGCACAATGCCCATCTTGTCCCTGAACCGATCACTGACCGGGAGGGTTTGTTTCGAAAAAAGAAGGTGCTGCTCCAGGGCGGTGATCCAACCCCCGGCACCCTTGAGGGCTGCGTGGTGCGGGTGGCAGACACCATTGCCTATCTCGGGCGTGACCTGCAGGACGCCATTGAGATCGGCTGTCTTGATTCTGCGCTTCCCGGTCTTTCGGATGATTGCCGAAAGACGTTCTCTCTTACAGAAGACCACCGCCGGTTTAACGCATCCATTATTGACACGGTCTCCCGGGATGTCATCGCCTGCAGTTTTGACGGTGGAGAGGTTTGTTTCTCCCCGGAAATAGCGGATTGCGTGAAGACGCTGAAAGACTACAATTATGAGCAGATCTATAAGAACGAAGTCCTGCACGCACAGGATCCGATCATCAACCACCTCTATGCGTTCCTCTTTGAACGGTTCCTCGGAGATGTCGAAGAGGGGCGGACGGACTCGCTCATTTACCAGGATCTCATCGAGGCAGAATGGGTATCACCCGCATACATTGACGCGGCATCCCCTGAGGAACTCGTGCGTGACTATCTGGCGGGGATGACAGACACATACTTTGAGTCGGTTGCACGGGAACTTTTGATCCCGAAACGGCATTTCAGGAATCATATGGGGAAATTGGGGTTGGATGGGTTGAATGGTTTGAATGTCGGGTGAAGGTTGTAGAAGGTGTCAGTATGGATCTAAAAACGGTATGTATTGTTCTGCTGCTGATTGTCTGTGCTCATCCGGCAGCAGCAATAGCAGCAATAGCAGCAATAGCAGCAATAGCAGCAGCATCTATCGTCCAGCTGACAAATGATTTAACATTCGATTTGTATCCCTTCTAGTAGCCGGATGGAGAAGAAGCAGTCTTCACTTCTCCTGAATTCCGCCCTACGTGCTCCGGTTGTAGTACAAATAATACGGCAAAAAACTACGAAAATCTTCGTTCAGACAAACGTGTTTTATCTAAAAAAAGGGTATTTTAGAGTTGTTTCCAGGTTCCGTGGAAACGTTGAAGAGCAGTGATGTGCCCGAGTACACCGAAGATGATGAGCATCACATCCATCACGGTGATGCCGGCATATATTGCCCCCGGAATAAATATGACCGCGATGCCGAAGATGATCAAAAGGAGCAGGCGGTCAGCCCTTCCGAGGATACCGCCATAGACCCTGCCTACACCCACTGCCTGTGCCTGTGTCCCGAGGTACGAAGACATCAAAACACCGGTGAGGGCAAAGACGCCGATGAACGGGGAAGCGAGCGGCCCTGCGAATATGCCGGTGATGATGAATATATCTGCATACCGGTCGAGCACATGATCGAGAAAGTCTCCTTTCATCCCTGCACTCCCTTTGACACGGGCAATTGCTCCGTCCACACCGTCAAAAAAGGAATTAAGGATGACGCCGATGACACCGATCAGGGCTGCTTCGTAATAGAATGCTGCCCCCGCCGCGAATGCTGCCAGCAATGCAATAACAGAACAGCCATTTGGCGTAAACCCGATTCGTGCCATTGCCTTGGCTACGGGTGTCACAATCCATTGCACATGGGGTCGGAAGGTGTCAACGGTCATACGGGTCTTCCTAAAAATTCTGACCAGTCCGGTACAGTAAGAGAATGTAGCGCATCACCACGGATAAATCCCTCGATCTCATCTGCTGTCTCTTCGGCACTCTGTGTGGTCGTGTCAATCACCGTGATCTCCTCTTCCGGGTGCACTTCGAGTGCTTCAATGAGAATCACGTCCAGTGCCTCTGCCTCTGCATTTTCCTGCACCTTGTCTTCGGCATAGCCGCGTGTTCGCAGGCGTGCGGCGAGGACATCCGGGCGGCATCGCAACACCACCACCCGGTCTGCCGGCAGAAGATGGGTGAGGTGACCTTCGATAATGCCCTCCACCGCAACAAAATCATCTGCCCACGCCTCCTCGTCAATGATGTCGGTGTCGCGCTCTGCATCATGTTCAAGAAGATAGGGTCCCATCGTCTCTTTCTGGGAAATGACCTGCATACCGCGGGCTTTCAGGAGATCGGCAATGGTTGTTTTTCCGGTGCCGGGCGTCCCGGTCAGTGCAATCATCATGAGCGGTATATCTCGCCAATGGCGGTGATGAATGCTTCGTTCTCCCACGGTTCACCGATGGAAACACGGATGTAATGATCCGGAAGACCGGGGAAACTGGCACAGGAACGGACAATGACACCCTTTTGTGCGAGCTCTCTCACCACATCTTCGGCTGTGCGGGGCGCCACATTCACCATTACAAAGTTTGCCCCGCCGGGCACGATCGGATACGGGCATTCATCGATGAACCGCTGGCGCCATTCCTGGACGACGGATACAATCGTCTTTACATGCACGGTGTCCCTCAGGGCCGCTGCGGCCGCTGCCTGTGAGACCATGTTGAGGGTGAAGGGGGTGGCCGCCCGGTGGTAGAAGAGCTCGTACCATGCCGGCACAAAGGCATATCCGACCCGCAGGCCGGCAAGCGAGTATGCCTTGGACATCGTCCTCCCGATGATGAGGTTATCAAACCGCTTCAGCAAGGGGCGGTAATCTGTTCCGTCAAACTCAATATAAGCGCAGTCCAGAAAGAGCATCCCTTCATAGTTCTCGCAGATATGTGCGATCGTCTCCGGTGTCTCTGTTGTGCCGGTTGGGTTGTTCGGGGTGCAGAGAAAGGCAAGTTTTGTTTCTTTTGCATCCCGGCAGAACACCTCCGGGTCAACAAAGAAGTCCTTATTCCGGGGCACAGATACAGGGACACCTCCCTGGGCCCGGACAGCAAGCCCATAGTAGGAATAGGTGGGTGTTGCCACTGCCACCCGATCTCCGTCTAAAATAAGCGTACGAATAACCGTGTCAATGATGCCGTCCATACCGACGCTTGCCACAAACCGGTAGTCACCGTGCCGTTTTTTTAATGCAGCGACAAACTCCTGGTTCGTCTCATCCGGATAACGGTTTGCATGGGCTAACGCGTCTGTTGCTGCTCTGATTGCCTTTGGTGACGGCGGAAACGGGTTTTCATTACTCGCCAGGCGTGCCGGGCGGGTGTGCCCGGCTTCACGGGCAATATCCGCTGCCCCTGTTGCAAAGACATACCCTTCCTTTAGAAATGCCTCACGAATCAAGTGCTTCATTGATAACCCTGACTGCCTGGTCAATATCTTCGTCGGTAATGACAAGCGGCGGGATAAGGCGGAGGTTTCCGCTGGTGCAGTTGATGAGCACCCCGTGTTTCTCACAGTAGTCCTTTACCGGTGCACAGCGGTCACCAAGAGTGATACCGACCATCAGACCGCGCTGGCGGGGGTTGTGTGCGGCGAGTCCATCACGGAAGCGTTTCCCTCTGCGTTCAATGTCATCGATGATTCCCTCAAGGACATCAAGGGTGGCGTGTGCTGCTGCACAGGCAAGCGGGCCGCCGTTGAACGTGCCGCCATGTTCGCCGGGGAGAAACTCCAGCCCCTCACGTGCAACGATGCCCCCCATGGGGAACCCGGAGGCGATGCCCTTTGCCATCGTGATGATGTCAGGCTCAATGTCTGTGTGCTGGAAGCCGAACCATTTTCCCGTCCGCCCGAATCCGGTCTGCACCTCGTCAATGATTAACAGTGCATCGTTTTCGGTGCAGATTTTGCGGACTTCCTCCAGGAATCCGTCGGGTGCGAGGATGACACCTGCTTCACCCTGCACCGGTTCGGTGATGACCGCCGCTATGGTGTCGTCCATGGCCGCCTTTAGCCCCTCAAGGTCGCCGTATTCGATGAATTCACATTCATAGGGGAGGGGACAGAAGGGGAGCCGGTAGGCCTCCTTGTATGTCAGGGAGAGTGCACCACATGTACGGCCGTGGAACCCGGATTTAAACGCGATGAAGCGTGTTTTTCCGGTTCGGACACGAGCCAGTTTAATGGCAGCCTCAACGGCTTCTGTCCCGGAATTGGAGAAGAAGACCCGTCCGCCTTTGATGCCCGCCTTCTCAGAGATCCGTTTGGCAAGTTCTGCCTGTCCGGGAATATAGAAGAGGTTTGAGATATGAATGAGCTCATGTGCCTGACGGCAGATGGCCTCTGACACCCTCGGGTGACAATGACCGGTGGAACAGACCGCAATGCCTGCTACACAGTCAATGTATTCCTTTCCCTCACTGTCCCACACCCGTGCCCCTTTGCCGCGCGTAATCAGCAGATCACGGCTAAAGTTGCGCATCATGTATGTTTCACCGATATCCTGGTATTCCTTATCTGTCATTAATTTCGCTTCCTTTCTGTCTCTTTTTTATAATTTTATATTTTCACTCGTATTCGATGGTCGCCGGGGGCTTGGGGGTGATGTCATAGACCACCCGGGAAACACCCGGAACTTCAGCTGTTATTCGTGATGCAATGCGATGCAGGTTTTCCCACGGGACTTCAACCGGCTTTGCGGTCATTGCATCACGGGAATATACGGCGCGGACGGAGACAATCCATCCGTGGAGGCGGGCGTCACCTTTCATGCCGGTACCGAGGCCGATGACTGCTGCCAGACATTGCCATGGTGAGAACTGTTCTACCAATTCCTCTTCGGCAATGGCATTTGCCTCGCGCACGACTGAAATTTTTTCCTCTGTTACTTCGCCCACACAGCGAACGGCAAGGCCCGGCCCCGGGAAGGGCATCCGGTGCTGAATCTCGGCAGGCAGACCAAGTGCGCCTGCAATTTCTCTGACATCATCTTTATAAAGCTCAATGAGCGGTTCGATGACACCTTTGAAGTCAATGTCAACAGGCATGCCGCCGACGTTGTGGTGGCTTTTGATACCCCCTTCGCTTTCGATAATGTCAGGGTAAATGGTGCCCTGCAGCAGGAACGCAGCCTTTGTCTCGCGTGCTTCGCGTTCAAAGATGCGGATGAACTTTTCGCCGATGATCTTGCGTTTCTCCTCAGGGTCAGAGACGCCTTTCAGGGCCGGGATGAACTCATGTGATGCATCGACCATCTTTAAGCTGATGTCGCTGAAGAGTTCACGAATCCGGTCGCTCTCCCCTTTTCGCATCAACCCGGTATCCACATAAATGGGAATGAGGTGATCTCCGATTGCCCGTTTTGCAAGTTCTGCACAGACCGAACTGTCAACGCCACCCGAGAGGGCCATGACCACATAGTCATCGCCGGCCTGCTGGCGGATGTCTATAATCGCTTTCTCGATAAATTCTGTTACGTTCACCATGATTGCCTACACCTGATTCTGTAATTTTTGTTTTCGACATGCCTGCACAAACCCGACATAGGGGGGTGACGGGTGAGTTGGGGTTGATTTAAATTCGGGATGGAACTGTGTTGCGAAGAAGAATGCATCCTGATCCAGTTCACATACCTCCATCCGCGGACCGCATCTGCCGGAGAAGACAAGCCCTGCCTCTTCTAAGCGTTCGATATACTCAGGGTTTACCTCATAGCGGTGGCGGTGCCGTTCGGTGATGGTATCGGTGCCGTAGAGGGCATGCACCCGTGTCCCTTCGCGAAGGTCTGCGGTGCAGTTACCGAGGCGCATCGTGCCACCCATGTTTTCTACTCCTTCCTGTTCCGGGAGCAGGGCAATCACATGGGAGCCCGGTCCCATCTCCTCACTTGTTGCATCGGAAATGCCGGCGACATTGCGGGCATATTCGATGACGGCAAGCTGGAATCCGAGACAGAGGCCGAGATAGGGCATTTTGTGTGTTCGGGCGTATTCGATGGCCCGTATTTTTCCTTCAATTCCCCGGTTGCCAAATCCCCCTGGCACAAGCACGCCGTCGACGTCTGCGAGTTCACTGGGGGAGAATGTTTCTGCGTCCAGCCACCGGATATCCACTTCGGTCGAGAGGGCGAATCCTGCATGCTTCAAAGACTCTTTAATAGAGATATAGACATCCTCGATACCGTATTTGTTTACGATGGCAATGGTCACGCGGGCCGTTCTTTCCCGGTTGATGAGGGTGTACCAGCTGTTATCCGGTTCCCGTGCCGTGAGGTGCAACTGTTCGGTGATCACCTCTGCAATTCCTTCTTTTTCCATCTCCATCGGTACCAGATAAATGTCAGGGGCGGTAATCGCGCTGATTACTGCCTTTACGGAGACATCGGTAAAGGCGGAGATCTTTCTCTTCGTGGCGGTGCTCATGATGTGATCGCTTCTGCCAACGATGACATCCGGTTGCAGTCCCAGTTCCCGGAGTGCCTTCACCGAGTGCTGGGTCGGTTTTGTCTTGTGGTCGCCCATATTATCCGTGGGCACCAGAGTGACATGCAGGAGGGCGACATCCTCTTTCGGGAGTTCGGCGCGCATCTCACGGACCGCCTCCAGAAACGGCATGCTCTCGATATCGCCGACCGTGCCACCGACCTCAACCAGACAGATCTCCGGGACTTCACCCGGTATGACTTCTAATTTGGCGGCTTCTGCGATGAAATCCCGTATCTGGGCGGTGATGTGCGGAATAATCTGAACCGTTGCGCCCAGATAATCTCCCCGCCGCTCTTTTTCGATGACTTCCCGGTAGACTTTTCCTGTGGTGATATTATGAGCGGACGTGAGTTCAATATCTAAGAACCGCTCATAATTGCCAAGATCAAGATCAACTTCCCCGCCGTCTGAAAGGACGTATACCTCGCCGTGCTGACCCGGATTCATCGTACCTGCATCAATATTCAGGTACGGATCAATTTTCACTGCGGTTACCGCGTACCCGCGATTTTTTAGCAGACGCCCAATGGATGCGGTGGTGATGCCTTTTCCAAGGCTACTCATCACCCCGCCTGTTACAACAATATATTTCACCTGATATTCCCTTCCCGACCGGAGTGTATGGCGCCGACTGATACTCCTTGTCTATATTATTGCATGTACCCTCACTTTATCATTGAGGTTACTGATGGCGGGGCGGCATGCACAATGGACTTTCGGGAGGGTCATTGAATGGGTGCAAATCCACAGGTGCGGCGCGTGTGAGTGTGTCTGCCGGACGAAGAATTTGTTTTCCGGTTTCTCTTCCGTCTTCCGGGAAAATGGATAAAAAAAGGGTTATTCTTTGCCGAGGTTCGGCGGTTTGATGGATGATTCCAGATCTACCGGTGTGGTCGGGTCTTCCAGCGTCTGGATCTTCTTTTCGATCTCCTTTATATATTCTTTGGTATCATCGATGTTCTCGTCTGACGGAGACTTTCCAAGGATGGATTCGTCCAGCATAACATCCTTCCAGTCCTCGTCGACGAGCATTTCCGCCTCTTCGCCGAGGAATCTTGCACTCTGTTTTATGAGACTGGATAGTTCGAACGGGAAGATGATCTTCGTTGCCTGGCCGTCTGCCATCTGCTTGAGGGCATCCAGCGAGAGCACGGTGATCGCCTTCCGGTCCAGTGCCCGCGAACCGAGAGCGAGGATACGCAGACCCTGCCCCTCACCCTGTGCCTGCAGGATACGGGATTTTCGGTCACCCTCTGCCCGGAGAATCTTACTCTGACGATCACCCTCAGCTTCGAGGATCATCGACTGGCGCTTTCCTTCCGCGCTGAGGATGGCTGCTCGTTTCTCACCGTCTGCACGGAGAATTGCGGCACGGCGTTCACGTTCTGCCGCCGTCTGTTCGGTCATTGCCTGCTTGACCGCGCCGACCGGGTCGACCTCTTTTATTTCCACGCGCTCGACCTTTACTCCCCACTGGTCGGTTTCGCGGTCGAGAATGTCACGCAGACGGGTGTTTATCAGATCCCGGTTATAGAGGACCTCATCGAGTTCCATGTCTCCGATAACACCACGCAGCGTTGTCTGGGCGAGGGCTACGGTGGCCATCCGGAAGTTGGCTACCTCAAATGCGGACTTCTCCGGGTCGATCACCCGCACGTAGACGATGGCGTCCACGTTTGTGGGTGAGTTATCCTTGGTGATGACCTCCTGACGGGGTACGTCCATCACCTGTGTTCTCAGGTCAACCTTGATGATATCGGTGATGAAGGGAATCACCCACCGGAATCCCGGGTTCAGCGGGCCCCTGTACTGGCCCAGTCGTATTTCAAGCGCCTGCTGATACGGCTGCACAATCACGACACCTTTTGCAAAGATGAGAATGATTGCGAGCACGAGAATAATGGTGAAGAGGGTGTCTCCTAATTCCAATAATGCCATTTCAGTTATATCTCCTCAACCACGACGTGCACCCCTACGGATTTCACGACGCGTACTTTTTTTCCAACTGCGATACTGCCGCCTTCGGACCGTGCACTCCAGTCCACGTTACCGATGACGATTTTTCCTTTGATGGTATCCTGATCCACGGTGATTGTCACAATGCCTGTTTTTCCGACAAGCGAGTCCTTGCTGATCGTGGAAGGGGCGTTGTCCGGAGTTATCCGTGCATACAACCATACCGTTCCGCCTGCGGCAAAAAGGGCGGTTGCAATGCCTATGATAATGATCCAGGTCGAACTGAAGATCGCCGGAAAAAGCAGTGAGACGGCACCAATGATAATGAGCGTGGTGCCGGGGACTGCAAGGAAAAATCCCGGGTTAAATGCCTCTATTAAGAGCAATACGACCCCGATTGAGATCAGAATCCATCCAAGAGCAAGTACTTCCATTACTACACTGCTAATTACAGGCTATAATGGGATAAAGATAATTGATAAACCGGTTTTTGTTAGGGGTGTTTCAGGGATGTGGCGGCAGGTTCCCCTGGGGGGTTCGGTTCTGATGTGTGTACCCGGTATCGGAATGAATGAATGAATGAATGATGGCAGGTTCCCCTGGGGGTTCGGTTCAGATGTATATACCCTGCATCGGGATGAATGGATGAATGGATGAATGGATGAATGGATGAATGGATGAATGGATGAAAATCATATAAATCATGCTGAAGTCCGGACAATCTCTGTTTCAATGACCAATTCCATTGATCAA
>CAZFXY010000001.1:21837-37254 GCA_964523185.1 uncultured Methanoculleus sp. | reverse complement strand
ACAAATGCTGCCGTCAGGGACACCAGATGGCTTCGTTGTTCGTTACCGTACATGTTCTGTTTTTTTCAGGTCAACAGAGAAAACAGTTTAGACCGGGGTGCAGTCCCCGGAGAATACTCGCTCTACCTTGCCATTATCGCGCCGTACAATCAGGGCGCCATATTCATCGATGTCAATTGCTATGCCTTCAAAGGATTTTCGGGGGGTTTTAATCTTCACCCTTTTATCGAGTGTTAATGAAAGACTCTTCCATTCGCGCACAATAGACTCATATTCACCTACCTCAATCATCTGGTACCGCCGTTCAAACTCACGCAGCAGGTATGCCAGAAATGCTGCCCGGTCAATGGGTTCGCCGTGTTCGATCATGAGTGATGTAACGGGTGTACTAAGATTCTTGGGAAGGGCCTCTGGCGGAATATTTGCGTCAACTCCTATTCCCAGGATGCAGTGTTTGACTGCCTCTGCTTCTGCGGATACTTCAAGCAAAATCCCCGCCACTTTCTGGTCGCCGATGTAGATGTCATTGGGCCACTTGATGAGTGCCCCTATCCGGTACAGTTTCCTGATGGCCCGGACAATGGCGATAGAACTGGCCATTGTCAGCATGAAAACACGGTCAACAGGCATATTTGGTTTCAGGATAATGGTTGTCCAGATGCCTCCGGGAGGAGAAAACCACGGGCGGTCGAGACGCCCAAAGCCGCCTGACTGTTCTTCAGCGATAATCACCGTTCCGTTCAGTTCTGAAACAGATGTCTTTTCAAACAGTTCCTTTGCAATCAGGGTGGTTGAAGCAACCGATGTGTGGTATTCAATTCTTCTTCCTATGAAGTCTGTCTTGAGGTGGCGCTTCACTTCGTATGGGAAGAGCCGGTCTGTGCGTTGGAGAAGGCGATAGCCTTCCGGACGGGATGCTTCTATTTCATATCCCTGTTCACGCAGTTCTTTGATGATTTCCCAGACTGCTGACCGTGTTATACCTGTTTTTGTGCTTATTTCTTCACCGGAGACTGGCGCTCCGGCTTGTTCAAGAATGCTGAGTATCTGATTTGCGGTCGTGTTCATGTATATCACTTCTTTGAGGCTATGGCCTCAGAGGGAAGAGGGCAGGGGTCTTTGCCGCACACTTCTTTGAGAATTGCCGACTGATGTTCCATAAGGGTCGCAAGGTCAAAGATACCGCTGATGTCCACCAGTCCGATAGCAGCAATTGCGTTTCCGTCGTCATCCCTTACCGGGGCAACGACAACAGGCACGTTTGCGTATGCTCCTGTTTTCGGAATCGTTTTGATCAACTCGTTCTTTTTTAATGCCATCTCAAGAACCGGGCCGGTATATGCATGATCAATCACCGCGCCCTCCTCAATTCTCACTCCGGAATTGTTCAGGGATCGTGCTGTCACAGGCAGGTGGTTAATGATTGCATGAATTGCAAGGGCGACTCCTGCAAGGTCGCCAGCATCTGAATCAACAGATATAATATAGCCACTCATAGAAAACACCCGAAGGTTCGGTACTAGAAAAATAGAATGGCTGATTGTTAAAATAAGGTTTCGCTTTCGCAGGCGCAAAAAAAGCGCAAAAATCCACGTGAAGGATATTCATGAATGGTTGTCACGATGAGCGTCCCTTTCCCTACAGGGTAGGCGACCATGATGGCCCTGCCGTCATCGGTATGTGCCAGAACATCACCTTCGGGGTTTTTTATGTAACCGTCACAGTCGATTTCACTCGTATCGAAATCTTCAAACATGGTTGCAAAAGGATTATTTTCATCGATATACACCGGACTGCTGAAATATTCGCTCACATAGCTGACCGAAACCGGAAGCCAGTCGTAGCGATCTGGCTCCGCAGACATCGCTCCAAAGACAATGACCCGCCCACCCTTTTCAAGGAATGTATTTATTCTGCCTGATGACGCCCTGAGCGCCGGAAGAAGGCTGGAATATGCGCTATTTCCAAACCCTGTCGGGATGATGAGGGAGACCATTCTTCCCCGAAAATACGGCGCTGCCAACATCTGCGGTGTAATGAGTTCACAGGCGATGCCGGTGTCCTCGATATATCGGGTAAATGGCACGGAACATTCCCATGCCAGTCCTGTCTTCTGCATCATCCTTTGATAACTCCTATCGGGTTGAGGCGGGCCACCTTGGCCGATATACCAGCCTCATGCACTACTCTCACCACTTCATCTGATGATTTGTAGACATCAGGGGCTTCTTCTGCGATGACACCTGCTGAAGATGCGAGTACGATAATGCCCCTTTTTGCGAGGGATTCCTGAATGCTCTTACCTGAAGCACTCTTCTTTGCCTGTGATCGTGAGAGGACGCGGCCTGCGCCATGACTGGTGCTGCCGAATGTCTTTTCCATAGCGCCCTGCGTCCCTCTCAGGAGATATGATGAACTTCCCATGCTTCCGGGGATCAACACCGGCTGACCAATCGCATCGCAACCTGGCGGCAGATCCGGGCTGTTCGGGCCAAATGCCCGGGTTGCTCCTTTCCGGTGTACACAGAGGGTTGCGCGTTTTCCGTTTACCTGATGTCCCTCAATTTTAGCAATGTTATGCGTCACATCATAGATAAGCGGCATCTCCTCTGCTGACAGGGAAAAATGCCGGGATAATACCTCGCGTGTCATATGCATGATCATCTGGCGATTTACCCATGCATAGTTTGCGGCGCATGCCATCGCTGAAAGATATGCTTTTCCTTCCGGGCTCCCCAAAGGTGCACAGGCGAGTTGTTTGTCTGCGAGAGGGATGTGATATTTCTTTGCCGCATCCTCCAGAATTTTCAGGTAGTCTGTGCAGATCTGGTGGCCAAGCCCGCGTGACCCACAGTGGATCATGACGCATATCTGGCCTGTCTCAATACCAAATGCCCGTGCCGCCTCGGGATCAAAGATCTCCTCTACACACTGAAATTCAAGGAAGTGATTGCCTGAACCGAGGGTGCCGCATTGCGGCCTGCCGCGTTTGCGTGCTTTCTGGCTGACATGGGAGATATCGGCACCTTCGATACATCCCCTCTCCTCACACCAGAGGAGGTCACGTTCTGTGCCGTATCCCTCATTTATTGCCCATCGGGCGCCCTCTGTCATTATTGTGTTGAGTTCGCGGTCTGACACCGTGATGGGACTTTTTGTCCCGACCCCGGTAGGTATTATGTCATAGAGCTCCTGCAGCACTGTTTGAACCTGCCCCAGATCACTTCGCCTCAGCGGGGTCGCCATCAAACGCACGCCGCAGTTGATATCAAACCCTACTCCGCCGGGTGAGATGATCCCTTCGTCCATGGTGAAGGCTCCCACTCCTCCGATGGGAAATCCGTATCCCCAATGGATGTCTGGCATTGCAAGCGCGTTTTTGCATATTCCCGGGAGTGTTGCGATGTTCGCAAGCTGTTGCACTGCCCCATCCTCCAGGGTTTCCATCAATTGCTCTGAAAGATATATTCGACCCGGTACGTGCATCCCCGGAACGCTGCCAATGGGAACCTCCCATTCGTATTCTCCCTTCTGAATTATTTTCTTCATCATTATCTGTCACGTCTTTACGTTATACATCGAAGAGAACCAACGTACACCATCCGTTATCGGTTCTCGTGATCTTCATTTCTGAGAGAGATATTCCCTTCACTTCAGTGCCGCCTTTATGCCTCTCCCTTTGATACGGCTCCCCAAAGAGTTTTGCTGAAAGGCCGGGCGGGGTGAACGTCACTTCGGCCCGGTATAATGCTACTCCCTCAACCTCAGCATAAAAAAGGATTTCTGAAAGGTAGTCATGAAGTAGGCGCTCATCAACGGTTCCATTGAGATCAAAACGAATTATGACCTCTCCCCCGGTGCAGAAAGGAAACATTACGGAAAAAAGAGCACGTCCCGCTTCTTCATAGAGTTCTTCTTTTGTTGCACCGCAGACTTGCATCAGAACGTCTGCTGTGTGTTCCCGTTCAAAAAAGGACATCGTATTTATTATTGGTTCTTAATGATAATCACCGTATGCAGGGATCATCTCCATATCAATTCTGTCCAGATATCTGGCCTGATACATGGAGACATAGATAATATTGTCACCGACATAGATCTCAAGATCAGATGGTTTCGGGGGCTTTACAACGGTAGCAAGTAAGACCGGCCCGCCACAGGTTGTACATACCCTGAAATCAATATTTCTCTGAAGAATATAGGATTTAACGTCATCAGAGACAACAATATTGTGCCCGACGGCACAATAGTCATCACATTTTTCCATATCTGTATATCAAGTAGAATACACGGGTAAAAATAGGTTTTGTTACGGCAGCTGATTATACTGCCTGAATCAGTGCGCTGACCATGTCCGTATACTTTTCCTTCAGCATATAGACGCTCGTTGCATTGTCATTTTTCTTTTGCACACTGAGAATTCCGATCCGTGAGGCGACGGTTCCGACCATCGATGCAACAGACTGAATACTGATGGTAAATTTCGTTTTCAGCTGTTCAAATGCCTCCGGGATGGTAACAGATCTGGTTTTTATAAAGATACTCAGGAGTTCATGTCGAATGCCCGATGTGTCCCGTTTAAGGTATCCTTTTAAACGGCGTTCTATCTCGTGCTTCAGATCAGCCGCATATCGCATACACGCTCATTTGAACTGATGATATTTAATTGTATCGAATGTATGGTAGTGATTCATGGCAAATAGCCAGGGCTGAATGACAACAAAAATGCTTCCTGTGAAATCTGCGTCTTCATTCTCATATATGATATAATTGCGGAAAATTAGGCTGACTGAATCTGCAGGATGCATCATATTTAATCCCTTCATTTCCAAATATCTGTCTGTATGAAATTTCCAACCTATGATATCAGTAAATATACGGTTCGGCAGCTGGTTGCGCTGCCGATCATATTACTGATAATCTCGCTTCTTTTCCTTGGGTTTAATACACTCACGACAGGCATGCCTGTCAGCCCGGGAATTGATTTTGCCGGAGGTGTTGCAGTGACGATTCCGCCTACCGCAGATTCTCAGGCAGATGTTGAGGCATATTTCTCTGGGTATCCCCTGAAAAATATCGGGGAAGGTGTGAACGGAGGATATCAGGTGATATTTGAGTATATGTCGGATCAGGATTTCCTGACGCTGTCTGAACGGATCAACGCACGCTACCCCGATGCAAAGATAGATCAGATTGGAGAGACGTTTGGAAAGACCCTGCAGTCACAGGCACTTTGGGCACTTCTTTTCTCGTTTATCGGTATGGCCATTGTTGTGTCCATTGTCTTTAAAGCCCTTGTCCCGTCCATGGCTGTTGTACTCGCGGCATTCTCTGACATTGTCATCACCGCAGCACTCATGAATGTGGTCGGTATTACGCTCAGCCTTGGCACAACTGCGGCCCTGCTGATGCTTATCGGATATTCGGTAGATAGTGACATTCTGCTGACGACACGCATTTTGAAAAGGAAAGGGAAATTTTCTGAAAAGATGCAGGGGGCATTTCGTACCGGGTTTACCATGACATCCACCACCATCAGCGCAGTCTTTGTCATGTTTATTGTGGCATGGATTGGCCAGATAGACATTATTCGTGATATATCAGCGGTGCTGTTACTCGGTCTTTTCGTTGATTTAATGAATACCTGGATGTTGAATGTAGGAATTTTGACGGCGTATGTAGGGGGTGACAAAAGATGAGTGACGAAATTACCGGGGGTCTTGTTCAGACACTAAAAGACTGGCGTGTTGCCCTGATGCTTTTCTTAGTGGTCTTTTCCATCGTGAGCATCTATGTGATTCCGCCGGGTATTGCCAATGGTCCAACAGGTAACCTTCAGCTCGGACTCGATCTTGAAGGTGGTTCATGGATACAGTTATCATTCCGTTCGGAAGTTGTCCGGTTTGACACCACTGAAGATCCCGATATCTTTGCGAGCCGCATCGGAAAGGCGCTGGACACTGAGGTGTATCTCTTTGAAAAAGACAGGATGGAGATTCGTGCACCGTTTACACGTGATATGCTCGAACCGGTCTTTGCAGAGAACGGGGGGTCTATCGTCGCGTATGAATCCGGTGTCTCCAGGGAGACGGGTGACCAGATTAAGCTGATCTTAGAGAATAAGGTCAATAGTCTCGGTACAAAGGATGCACGTGTCAATACGATCACCACGCTCAATGGTGTGACCCAGTATATCCGGCTTGAACTTGCAGGTGTTGACATCGCAACGGCTCAGGAGATCGTTGGAACGCAGGGCAAATTTGAGATACGGATTCAGACTGTTGGGAATGAGTCTGAACATGTTCTCTATGGTGACTCGATCAAGAGTGTCTCAACCCCGACACAAAGTCCGCCGGGCAGTGGTATCTGGGGTGTCGGTTTCACCCTCAGTGAGGACGGTGCCACTGCTTTCCAAAAGGCTGCAAATACCTATGGCGCAACCACAAATCCGGAAGCCCATGAGATTATGATGCTTTTGGATGAAGAGATGGTCTACAGCGCGAGCCTGAACCCTCAGCTGGCAGCAGAACTCAAGGCCGCTCCTGTTCGTGAGCTTCGTTCAACGACTGGTTCCGGTCAGGAAGGGCTCGATGCCGCAAAAGCCCTTGAAATTCACCTGCGTGCCGGTGCACTCCCGGTCGATGTAGATATTGCAGGGTCCGGTTCTGTCTCTGCAAGTTTCGGTGATCACTTCAAGACGATGTCGGTTATTGCAGGCATTTTAGCCCTCATGGCGGTTGGAGCCACCGTGTTCTACTGGTATCGTGAACCGGCCATTGTGCTTCCGATGCTGGGAACAACCATGGCAGAAATTATCATTCTGCTGGGCATTTCGACCTATATTCAGCAGCTGGATCTTGCAAGTATTGCGGGTCTTATTGCTGTGCTTGGAACGGGTATTGACCAGCTTGTGGTAATTACCGATGAGGTCGTCTTTGAAGGGCGCGTTCCGTCACAGAATCTCTATCTGAAACGGTTTAACCGTGCGCTGGGTATCATCATGGTGGCAGCGTCTACGACGGTCATTGCGATGCTTCCACTTGCGTTGATGGATCTTGCAAACCTTCGTGGATTTGCCATTATTACCATTCTCGGTGTGCTGATTGGTGTGTTTATCACCCGTCCCGCCTATGGCAGGATCATTATGGCAATTCTTTCAAAAAATCCGGGTGATCGCTGAAATCAGCGGTCTCCCATCACAATACTTATATTTCTCGTATTCTCACACATGGATGAGGATCTTTTATGGCAAAACCAGTATTGATGGATTTTTCCGCAGAATGGTGCGGACCCTGTAAACTTCAGACTCCTGAAATTGAAAAACTTAAAGTGATGATGGGAGATGCGGTGGAAATAAAACTGATCGATGTGGACGACAATCGCGCTATCGCACAGAAGTATGAGATTAGGGTTGTGCCGACATTGATTATTGAGAAGGACGGGCAGGTAAAGAAGCGTTTGGAAGGAGTTACTCCCGCTGAAACACTCAAGCGTCTGCTTGAATCCCTGACTGAGTAGTGCTGTCTCTCTCTCTTTTTGACTGAGCGGGTCGGTATGATTCCGGAAGAAGACAAGGCAGAACAGATTATAACCCTTTTTCAGGGATTATATGGTGATATTAAGTGGTGGCCGGGCGATACCGAAGAGGTGATCATCGGGGCTGTCCTGACCCAGCAAACCCGCTGGACGAATGTTGAAACTGCACTGGAACGGTTGCGCGAAGCCGGTATCTGTTCTCTTCGGGGAATTGAAGACGCCCCTGACTGCGCTGTGGAAGAGGCTATTTATTCTACCGGGTTTTACCGGATAAAACGTGCCCGGCTGAAGTGCGTGGCATCTGCGGTTCTCTCCTGTGGCGGTACCGGCAAGCTTGACGAATATCCGACTCCTCAATTGCGAGCCTTTTTTCTTGCGATAAAAGGAGTGGGGCCGGAGACTGCAGACAGTATTCTCTGTTACGGATTCAGCCGACCTGTTTTTGTAATCGATGCCTATACGCACAGGGTTTGTGCCTGTGCGGGTATCCCCCTGAAGGGGGCTCGTCTGCAGGAGCTGTTCCAGCGCCTGCTGCCCGATGAACACCAGGCCCACCGGCAGTGTCACGCTTGGTTTGTTGAATATGCAAAAAAGTATTGTCTTAAAAAAAGGTGTGAAGAATGCATGATACCGAATTTCTGAATGTCGGGACCCGGCTTCACCAGGGAGGTCTGGTGACGTCGGTATTCGGCAATATGAGCCGACGTGTTGAGGGCGGTTTTAAAATTACCCCAACGAGTTCGTTTCTGGATGAGCCGGCCAGACCGGTATTTGTCTCAGATGAAGGGGTGCCGGAAGCGGGTGCATCCAGTGAATACCGTGTCCACCTGCAGGTATACCGGCAAACAGATGCAGAGGCAGTTGTCCATGCACACCCACCCTATGCGGTGGCGTTGTCACTGTCCTGTGATACTCTGATTCCGGTCGACAGTGAGGGCAGGATGCTTCTGCCAAAGATACCGGTTGTTGATGGTGAACCCGGCACTGAGGCGCTTGCAGATAATGTTGGAGATGCCCTTGTGTTTTCCCCTCTCGTCATTGCCCGGGGTCACGGAACCTTTGCACGGGCAGATACCCTTATCAAAGCATACATTCTCACGGCTGTTGCCGAGCATGCCGCACGGATACTCTTTATTTCGGGGGCCTCTGATTTTTGAGGCCCTGAATTTCTCTCCTGAGCTCTTGTTGATTTGAAAGCATAATGTCACTCAGGATACCAAACATAAAGACCTGAATACCTCCCATGACAAGAAGGGCGGTGAGGATGGTTAGCGGGATATGCTCAGTGCCTCCTATCCATTCATAGAGAACGTACACGCCAGTTAACGCACCCAGAATGGTGATGACACCGCCTATCATCCCGAAATAAAACATCGGGTTGCTGCGCTTTGCGAGCCGGTAGAGAGTTGATATTATTTTTGCTCCGTCATGGAAGGGACGAAGTTTTGTGGCTGTCCCCGGCCGTTTCACATAATGAATGGGGACTACATGTATCTTTTGCTGGTTGCGGATGGACTCTGATGAAATCTCTGTTTCTATGCCGAATCCTGCTTCCCGAAGATTCATCTGGTGGATACTTTCCAGAGTAAATGCACGGTATCCGGAGAGGATATCGGCCAGATAGCGGCCATGGGCCATCCGGAAAAGGTCATTGATGATCTTATTGCCGAAGAGATTAAGGCGGGAAAGCGCACCTTTCTCCGGGAACTCCAGCCGGTTTCCGATAACATGGTCACACCCCTCAAAGAGGGGTTCAAGCATTCGTTCCGCATCTTCCGGCAGATAGGTTAGATCCCCGTCCAGCATCAGAATATTCGGAAGCCGGAAATACTCAATGCTCTCGATGATTGCATTGCCCTTGCCGCGTGATTTTTGTAAAACCACTTCAGCGCCAGCTTTCTCTGCAACCTTTGCCGTCCTGTCCGTACTGTTCCCATCCATGACAAAAATGTTTGAGTATCCCCGTTCCCTGAACTGGGAGATGAGTTCTCCGATGGTAGGTTCTTCGTTGAGGGTCGGAATAAAGATACAGACCTGACTGCGGTCGATAACCATTGTATATGAGATTTGTCGTCACTCAGTTATAGTCTTGGAGGTTTCTGTGCGAAAGGCCGGGAAAAAGATTAGTGTTTGTGACCTTTGCGTTTCAGTTCACCTGATTTTTTGATGGAGCATTCCTCACACCTGAACTCCGGCTCCGGATCATCTGAACGGTCATAGGACTCTGCCCTGACCAGCCGGTATCCCCGTGCCACTTTTCCGCAGTCAATACAGGCGATGTTCTCTTTTACCTCCCACTGAGCATCCAGCGTTTCTGAGGTGAAGATGAACCGGTCAACCCAGAAGAACATGAGCCCGCCAATCAGATTTGCCACAATTGCTGACACAAGGGCGCCCATCGATGCAAGTATGATGCCCACTCCTGCAAGAATTGGCGTGGATAACTGCCATCTGATTAGATACAGCCCATACCGTTTGAAGTTTACCTTCATTAATGCAAATTTTGCATCTGCATCTATATGAATCTCATTTTTGAGGAAAAATTATGCTTTCATGGTGCTTTCATTGAATCCCGTGAAATCACCGTATCGGTTGCTGTTTGTATGATATCCACTCTGATGATGTCTCCGGGATGAATAAATCCGTTTGAGAGATCCATTCGCAGTAACTGGTTATAGTTCCATAATTCACCTGTCCCTCCCTGTCCTTTGAAATTTTTTATTCCGTAATGAGCCGTGGATATAAAATCATGCGTATTGAGCGTCAGAATCGTGCAGGGCAGCAATGCATCGTTGCAGTATATCTTTGCCGAGAGTTCCTTGTTCTCATAATCTTTTTTCACAATATTTCTCAGGAAAATTTGGCTTTCAAAGGTTGGGGCAGTACTGCTGATGGATACTATTTTAAAAATAACGGGTGGTTCGGTGTACCCCCATTCAAAATTGGGCAGATGGAAACTTAACAGGAGAAGAATAGCGAGAATGACGGTGATTGCCACCAACAGGAGATGTGCAGTCGTCTGTGACGTTGCACTCTCGTTATCATTTCGCATCCTTTAATCATAGAAAATTGAGGAGATATAAGTTTCTATTTTGTTTCGTACTCCTCAATCGCGAGCTGATACATCCAGTCGAGGAGCAGGGGGCAGGCAAGCACTTCGCATTCTTCTTCACAGCAGACGCAGGGGAGAAGTTCCCCCCCTGCAATCAGAAGCGCCGGGTTAACTGCGGACTTTTTTGCTTTCAGAAGATAGGTCCGCTGCCCATCTTTCCGGTATTCAACCCGTTCTAATTTTCCTTCGTCGAGGAGTGCTTTTATGATACGCGAGCATTTTCTGCTATCGATTTCAAGTTGTTTCCAGAGCTCACTCTGTAAAACTCCCTCTGGCTTTGACTGAATTACCGTAAGTGCTTTTTCTGCAATGTCTGTCATATTACGTGCCTGTTTAGAGTACGGGTGCAATTGTCAGAATGTTGCTTCCCCTGATAACAACAGTCCCAAGTGTCCTTCCCCTCTGGCCGTTTGAATATTCACTCGTCTGATCCATCTGAATGTTGAGGTGCTCATCCACCGCGACAAGCCGCCCCTGGAGTATCCGCTCACCGTCCTTTATTTCAACAATAATCTGAGAATCAACGAGAGCGAACACTTTTTTTATTGGGAGGACAATACTGTTTACCATCTCTATTTAAGTGGTAGTATAGTATAGTTAAACTTTTCTTTGGGACGTATGAGAGAGATGAGGGAAATCTCTCCTCTGCCTCTCCCCTATGTGTGAGATCCTGGCTCATCCATGCAAGTGCCGGGCGAGAGAAAAGAACATAGCCTCACCATCTTTTCATGCAGGATTGTGCTGATTCAATGGTGCTTCTGCTTCCCACATACACTGGTGTGCGGTGATCCGGCTTCTCGGGAACAATGGTGAGAATATCCTGAATCCCATCACTGATTGCTCCGCCTGCCTGTTTGGCTATAAAACCGATTGGATTTGCTTCAAAGACCAGTCTCAGTTTTCCGTCGGGTTTTCCCTGGGCTGCCGGGTAACAATAAACGCCGCCGTAGGTTAGTATCTGGTGGAAGTCGGCGACAAATGAACCGGAATATCTCAGTTTTCCACCTTTCTGCTCGCAGAGTGCGATGAAATTCTGGTGGCGTGAATACCATTCATTCCGAAAACCGCCGCATCCGAAGAGTTTTCCCTCAGGCATCTGAACATTTTCTTTCAGAAGCACAAAAATGTCCTCGGTGTTTAAAGCAAAGGTGGATACGCCATTTCCTGTTGTGATTGTGAGAACGGTCATCGGCCCGTAGAGCATATACATGGCAACCGCAAGATCTTCTCCCTTTTGGAGTGCTTCTTTTCCCCGGAAGATGCCGACGATGGTGCCGACGGCGAGATTGACCTGGATCAGGGATGATCCGTCGAGAGGATCCATTACGACCGCATAATCACCGGATGCATCAGGGAACCTGACGATATCTGCCTGTTCCTCTGAAGCAATTGCCTTTACCAAACCGGATTCGCCCAAGACTGATATGAGGTGTTCGTCCGCCCATTTGTCCAGGGCTGCCTGCTCTTCCCCATATACGTTCTCCGTTCCTGCATATGTCTGGTTGTCAATGAATGCGTCCCGTATTGGAATTGACTGGTATGCAATGAGCTCAATGAGGTCTTTGAGGGATGCCTCACACGGAGTTTCATCGAGGTATTGCCGCAGGGTCTTCATGCATCGTGATATATCTTCAGTGGTAATTATTCGTTCCTTTCTTTCCGGGGTGTACGCCGCATGTCAGGTCTCTTCATCCGGGTGCACTTCGCCATCTCCCAGGTCTTCTTTTTTATAGGTGAACTCAATGACACCGTTTTTGTAGGTGTGCGTGAGGGTGTCCGTAGCTGCTCCCTCAATGAGATATGCCGCGCGGTAGGTGACATTTTCTGCGTGGGCTATGAGGTAGAGCACGCCTCCATACATCGCAAAACGAATGTCTTCCGAAGATGTGCCCGGAAGATCTACGGTAATGGTCACGATGCGGTCATGTTCATGCTGTTCTGAAACAGGTTCGCGTATAACGGGTTCCTCGGAACCCATTTTTATTTCCATATCCAGTTCGTTTGGCACACTTGCTGCAGCGATGATGATATTGACTTCACCCGGGAGCATATCGCCCGTCTTCATTGCCTCTTCAAAGAGTCTGCGTATCAGTTCTGTGTATTGCCTCACCCGGTCGTCGGGTTCTTTTGTCACAATAATCACACTTTTTTTGTCTAAGATGCGGATTCGAGAAGCCGTTCAAGGGCTTCTACCTGCTTTTTTATTGCAGAAAATTCCTTATTTTTTCCAAATGTGGCGCTTCTGAGTGCGTTTCGGGCGTTCTGGATCTCTTCGTTCTCCTGGTGCCCAAACCCTGCACGGATGAGTATCGATCCTGCCTTCTCCAGCACTGCACGTTCCTCCTCATTGTAGAGGATGCTCCATGCAAGCCGTTCGTTCTTTTCGATGGCTTCCCGGTCAAGGGTTGCCTTTACCTTTTTCATTGCATTCTCAAAATGTTTCTTTGTCACCCGTACATTGGTAAGTGCATCGCTGCGTTCCATGTCGCTCTTCTTTGCCATTGCCGTGATGAACTCGCGCATGGCATCGAGTTTTGCCTCCCTGATGAGTGCCTCGATATCCGCCCCGACATATCCTTCGGTTGCTTCAACCAATGCTTCCATATCGACATCGCCTGCAAGGACGGATTCATCCATATCCAGGTATACCGCAAATATTTTTCTGCGTGAGTCTTTGTCGGGTACGGGCACATAGATTATCCGGTCAAACCGGCCAGGACGCATCATTGCTTCGTCAAGCATATCCGGCCGGTTTGTTGCACCAAGGATGGTGACATTGTTGAGCTCCTCAATTCCGTCAAGTTCGGTCAGAATTTGGCTGACCACACTCTCTGTTACGTGGGATGAACCTTCATAACTGCCCCTGCGGGGAAGTAGTGAGTCAATCTCATCAAAGAAGATGATTGACGGTGCTGCCTGGCGTGCCTTCCGGAAGATGTCCCTGATTCCCTTCTCAGATTCGCCAACCCATTTCGAGAGGAGTTCCGGGCCTTTTATGGAGATGAAGTTGCACTCGCTTTCATGGGCGACCGCCTTTGCAAGCAGGGTCTTGCCTGTGCCTGGTGGTCCGAAGAGCAGAATGCCGGCTGGTGGTTTGGTACCCAGCCGCTCGAATACCTCCGGGTATTTCAGCGGCCACTCAACCGCCTCGATGAGTTCAGCCTTGATCTCCTCAAGACCGCCCACATCGTCCCATGTGACGTCTGGTATCTCGACGAGCACCTCGCGCATGGCAGATGGCTCGACATGGTTGAGTGCTTCATCAAAGTCGCCTTTTGTCACGCGCAGGGTTTCGATGATCTCAAGAGGGATTTCTTCGTCCATCTGAATGCCTTCCATGCTCTTGCGCAGTGCATGCATCGCAGCCTCCTTTACCAGCAGTGCAATGTCGGCGCCGACAAATCCGTGCGTGGATGCCGCGAACGGTTTCAGGAACTCTTTCCTTCGACGTTCTTCCTCGGTTCCCCGCTTATCTTCTCCAGGATATTCCTCTTCCGGAAGCGTGACGGATTCAAGATCCAGCGGGACGCCCCGGCTGTGAACCTGGAATATTTCAAGCCGCCCTTTTTTATCCGGGATTCCAATCTCTATCTCCCTGTCGAACCGGCCTCCGCGTCTGAGCGCAGGGTCGATATTGTCCGGCAGGTTCGTGGCGGCAATGACAATGACCTGTCCGCGGCCGGTTAACCCGTCCATGAGTGCAAGGAGTTGGGCCACGACCCGCCGTTCAACTTCGCCCTTTGTATCTGCGCGTTTGGGTGCGATTGAGTCGATTTCATCGATAAAGATGATCGTCGGTGCATTTTCCTGCGCCTCCTCGAAGACCTCCCGGAGTTTTTCCTCGGACTCTCCGTAATATTTGCTCATGATTTCAGGGCCTGAGAGGCTGATGAAGTGTGCATCAACCTCGTTTGCAACTGCCTTTGCGATCAGGGTCTTGCCGGTGCCCGGGGGGCCGTAGAGCAGCACGCCCTTGGGCGGCTCTATTCCAAGCCGTTCGAATATCTCCGGGTGGCGCAGGGGGAGTTCGATCATCTCACGTACCTGATCGAGCTCACGGCCGAGACCACCAATGTCTTCATAGTGGATGTCCGCCAGATCGGTTGCCTTCTTTCCTGTTTTTGGACTGTATGGTTCCTCTTTGAGCTCAATCTCTGTGTTCTGGGTCACAATGCCTACGCCCTTCGGGGAGAGTTTTGTGATCACAAACGTGAGCGTGGTGCCCAGAAGTGCAACACGGAACTCCTGTCCTTCGACAACCGGGCGGCCTGCAATTATCCGTGCAAACGACTGTTCAAATCCACTGAGACGGATTGGATGAGTGGGTTGAATGACCACTTTCCTGGCTTCATGCACCTCGGCCTTCCGGATTTTTACCTTTTCGTCAATCCCGGCGTGGGCATTTCCCCGGATGTTTCCGTCAATGCGGATGATCGCCCTCCCGCGGTCTTCCAAATAACCCGGCCAGGCGATGGCCGCAGCCTTTTCACGTCCGCAAATTTCAATCACATCGCCGCTTCGCAACCCGAGGATGTCCATTACGTCAGTACTGATGCGTGCAATGCTCCGACCTGCGTCTTCATGGGCGGCTTCTTTTACGGTAACTTCTATTTGTGATGATGATGGCATAATGATAATCTCCTGTTATATTTACCAATAGTAAGTGTGATATACTATATAATGTTTTTGTCAATGGAAAATATCCCGCCTATGCCGCCCGTCCGTGCGTCCGTGCGTCCGTCCGTGAGGCAGGCAGGCAGGCAGGCAGG
>CAZFXY010000001.1:0-21737 GCA_964523185.1 uncultured Methanoculleus sp. | reverse complement strand
AGGCAGGCAGGCAGGCAGGCAGGTCTAAATAATAAAGCAAAACGGCTTTATTTCATGTTTTATCTCTGCAATGCATCACATTGCGGTGATTCGAGAAAACCGTGGCTCCTGACTCCGTCACCACAGCATCCAGTGACTGGTCGGTTGGTTCATGAGGGATATCTTCACACTCCTGCAGTGCAAATGCGACACCTATCGTTGGAAAATGCGTGTTTTTTGCAAGGAACCGATCATAATACCCGGCACCATATCCGATGCGGTTGCCGTGTGCATCAAAACCGAGGAGGGGAATCAGAGCCACCTCTATCTCTGTTGGGTCTGCCGGAATCTCATTTCCCAGAGGTTCAGGCACATGGAAGGTGCCGGGCACCAGCACATCCATCGTCCTGATATACGAAAACCTGAGGCTGCAGTCTACACGTTGGATGATGGGCACGATGACGTCCTTGTCTGCCTCAAGCAATGCGGCAATGAGCGGGCATGTGTCAACCTCCGGAGGCTTGGGCGTGTAGACAAGGATTACCTCGAAGGGCCTGAGGATATTGATGAGATGTCGTGTTATTTCTGCGCTGCGAACTGCATGCTGTTCGGGTGAAATATTCAGTCTGCGCATGCGTAATGCGTCCCGCAATGTTTCTTTACTGGATTTGGTTGCATTCATGATGGGTTTGTTCCGTGTGCATCTCAGGATGCAGGCAGTATGGTCGTCTGGAAAAAGAAATCAGCTAATTATTCAAGCAGATGCAGTATCTCCCGCATCTCCTTGATATGGTACTGTCCCGCGGCTGTCGGTGTCCCAAAATGGCAGTATACCAACTCTGATCCAAACAGACCGGCCAGAACCCTGCCGTATCTCAGCTCAGTTCCCATTGTTCCGGTACAGAGCGGGCCTGAAGCGGCGGCTGTGAGGCTCAAAAGCCGCAGGATGTCTTCTTTTGTGTGGGGTGTCGTGATTATTTTCGGGATGTCCCCATACGACCGGAGCCTCTTCTCACAGGTTTGCAGTGTTCTCATGTCTGGGGTGTCCGGCAGATGCAGGGATGCGATGACACCCGGTCCGCGCGTTCTGACTTCGTGTGCATACGCTGAAAACTGTTGTTCGATGTCAATGTATGCCGCAAAAGGACACCACGGTTCAACGATCCTCCACCATTCCGTTGGGCTGCCGGAAAAACGCCCTCCTTCAGCACTGCTCCTGAGTGTTACAATAAAAGGCAGATCAGATTTTGGGCAGATTGCCTCTGGTTCCGCGTAAAAGAGATCGATGCGCAATTCAATATAATCAGCACCTGAATCGGCTGCTGCATCGATATCTGCCGGACTTGTCAGGGCTACCACTATCTTCATGGCTGTTTTCCGTCAGTGTTGTTTGTACGTGTGTGATATTAAGTGTCGTTTTTGGATGGCAGGCGGACTATGATGTTTGAAAGGATTGAAACCTTCAAGTGAGTTTAGGACGAACATATATGGTATCTGGTGGTCTGTTGAACATTAATTTTGGAGGATTTGTTCCGATAAGTACCGTCGACTGGAGAGGGCGATCGGTTTGTACAGTATTTCTTCGGGGATGCCCGGTTCACTGCCACTATTGCCATAATACCGAGCTTCAGGGGGGTGTTGATCTGCGTAGTTCAGAAGAGATTTTAGACCTGATTCACTCATCCCGGATGCTCATATCCGGCGTTATCTTCTCCGGTGGTGAACCGACGATGCAAAAAGACGCATTGATTGCGCTTGCTGAAGGGTGCCGTGCGATGGGCCTCAGGGTCGGTGTCCAGACAAATGGCGTCTTTCCTGAAACCCTGGAGGCACTTCTCAGTCGGTCTCTTATCGATCTTGTTCATCTTGACATCAAAACCCGGTGGGAGCATTATCCCAAACTGCTGAAAGTGAAGCCTGAAGTGACGGCGAAGGTGCAGCGTTCGCTTGTCATCTGCCGCGAGGCATATCAGGGGGGAACACTCTCTGAGTTTCAGGTGGTGGTCACCCTCTTTCCGGGTCGTGAGGGTGATGTAGCCTATATCTCCCGCGAAGTGCCGGATGGAGACTTTGTATTAAATCAGGGTGTGTCCGGCGATATCACGCCCCTGTCGTTTCATGAACTCAAGGCCCTTGCAGACAAACTCCAGCGTCCTGTCCGCATACGGACACGTGAGGACGGTGAGGTCGCCTACAACAATGGGCAGATTATCATAGCCGATTCGATGGTTTTAACCGACATTCTTCAGGCCCGGCGAAAATACTGAACAGAGGAGATATGCATATGAGAGTAATCGGAGTGGTAGGCCTTCCCGGAAGCGGAAAAGGTGAATTTTCACGTATTGCCGGAGAACTTGATATTCCTGTTGTGGTGATGGGGGATTCAATCCGTGAATATGTCAGCACATCGGGGCAGACGCTGTCTGATCTCTCGATGGGTGAGGCGTCAGCCAGGCTTCGGGCACAGATGGGGCGCGATGCGATTGCACAGCTCACGATTCCGCGTGTACAGGCAACAGGGGCAGAGGTGGTAGTCATCGACGGAATACGGAGTGAATCAGAAGTGCTTCTGTTCAGGGAGCACTTCCCTGATTTTTATCTGGTGGGTGTGGTCTGCCCCTTTGCGGTGCGTATAATGCGGATAGTTAATCGGGGCAGAGATGACGACGTTACCTCAACTGAAGAGCTCACCGCCCGCGATGAGCGGGAACGTGGCTGGGGGCTGGATGCGGCCCTCGCAATGGCGGATGTTACCGTCAGCAATGCCGCAGGTATGGAGGAGTATGAGGCAGCGGTACGAACGCTCCTTTATCGGTGCCTGAAGAGGGATGTATGACGCTTTCCCTCTATTTTGCCTCCTCCTCCAAGGTGTGGTCATCGCCGGAGTGGGTATACGGCATTGAAGAGTGCGGGTATGATGGCTGGGAAATATCTGCTGACGGTAATTACCGGCTGGACAACCCGAAGGCGCTTGCCACAATATCAGAGATTATTGAGACAACGGGGCTTGCTGTCAGTGTGCATGCACCGTACACGGATCTCAATATTGGTTCGCTGAATGAACCCATCTATCGGGAATCTGTCCGTCAGTTGCAGATCTGTGTCACAAAGGCCGCAGATATTACCGATATTGTGACGATACATCCCGGGTATCTCTCACCCCATGGGCGTTTGGTGCCGGATAAGGTGTGGAGCCTCCATAAAGAGGCCATCCGGCAAATCGGTGCAACCGGCATCGATTGCGGGGTTCGGGTATGCCTTGAAAATATGCCGAATATTCCGGATTTACTCTGCAAGGAGGCAGATGAGCATTATGGGATGATTGAAGGGGTAGATGGCATGTATGCAACGATAGATCTGGGGCATGCGAATACCACCGGTCAGTTAGGTACCTATCTCAAGCGAATTGGAACCGCGACACATCTGCATATCCATGACAACCATGGTCGTTCTGATGAACATCTCGCCCTGGGGGCAGGTACCATTGACTGGGACAATGCCGGCGCCCGCATCAGTGCTGCATACCGCGGCATCTGTGTGGTGGAAGGGCGCAATCTGGATGAAGCTTGTGTAAGCAGAGATGTCTTCCGGAGGTGTTTCCCATAGCCGGAGAGACACTGCAGGTCTACTTCCTCGGGACAGCAGGGGCCCTCCCTACCCCGTACCGGAATCCGGCATGCATTATGATCCGGCGGGGGTCAGACACCCTGCTATTCGACTGCGGTGAGGGAGCGCAGCAGCAGATGATGCGCGCACGAACCGGCTTCACGGTCGATGCCATTTTCATCACCCATTGGCATGCAGACCATTATCTGGGTGTTCCCGGTCTGATTCATACGCTTTCGTTTATGGGCAGAACCGAGCCTCTTGTCATCTATGGGCCCCGCTGGGTGGATGGGTTTGTTGACGGCGTTCTGGCACTTGCAAAGAAACCTCCGGGGTTCCGGATTGAACCAAGAACTCTGAATCACGGAGATGTGGTACCATTTAACGGGTATCATGTCCGTGCGTTCTCTGCCCATCACGGGGTCCCCGGGCTGGGGTACATCCTTGAAGAGGATGCCCGGCCCGGCAGGTTTAACCGTGAGGAGGCAATCCGGCTTGGTGTGCCGGAAGGGCGTCTTTTTGGACAACTCCAGCGCGGAGAGGAAGTCGGGGTTGAAAGTGACGGACACCAGGTTGTCGTGTCTGCAGATCAGGTGGTCGGGCCCCCGCGACCTGGCAGAAAAGTGATCTACACCGGTGACACCCGGCCGAATGTGCACTCATGGCTTGGCTGGGGGATGGATGCTGATCTGTTGATTCATGATGCCACCTTTGATGAGAGTGAAGCCGAACGTGCGCCGGAGGTGTATCATTCAACCGCAGCAGAGGCAGGAATGGTTGCTGCCCAGATTGATGCGGCCCGGCTTTCCCTCGTTCACATCAGTTCCCGGTATACCAATACGATAACTCATATAGAGGATGCAAAGAAAACTTATGGTGGAAAGGTGTTTGCACCTGACGATCTTGAAATACTCGAGATCCCATACAGAGGGTGAATAAGGATGACGGGAGGTAATGATGATGCGGCAACTGAAGATATCCAACCCGATCCGCCTTTTTTTAACCGGGTTTGCCGCTCTTCTGATCTGCGCGTTTGCAGGGAGTGCCGCAGGCATTTTTCTTGGATCCGCTAGTGTCGTCATTGCCCTATTACCCGGACTGATGATCATGGTGCCCCCGTCTATTAACTTGCGGGGCGATATCTCAGGTGTGCTTGCCTCCCGTCTCTCATCATCCATACATCTGGGAGGATTTGAAGTGGATTTTTCCCGTGAGTCTGTCCTGGGGTCAAATATTCGTGCATCACTTCTGACAACGGTGATCATCGGTTTCTTTCTGGGACTGATGGTTGGAGGAATATGTCTCATCTTTGGCATTGAAGGTCTCAGCACTATTGATTATGTGGTGATATCTGTTGTCTCTGCGGTTGGGTCCGGGATTGTTGTCATGGGCATTACGCTTGTTATTGTGCTGCTCAGTTACCGTTATAGTCTTGATCTGGACATGATTGCAGCGCCTACGGTGACAACGGCAGGTGACATCGTCACCCTGCCTTTCCTCGTCGTCACCACTCTTTTCATTGTCAATCTGGCACCCGCTGTTCTTTATCTCCTCTTTGGGTTCATCCTTTTCCTGACTGCTTTTTCTCTGATCTATTCGATATATCTCGATGAACCTGTCTTTGAAATAAACCGGGAGATGTTACCGCTACTGTTGATCCTTTCCTTTATTGGAACGCTTGCCGGGCTGACCTATATGTTTGATCTTGAGCGAATGATTGAATTTGCAGTATTTCTTATTATCATTCCGCCGTTTACTGGTCTTTGCGGCTCTATTGCCGGAATATTGTCTTCCCGCCTTGCAACCGGCATGCATATGGGTGAAATTGATGTGAAAATCCTCCCCGGACGGATGGTGTTCAAACAGTTTGGTGGCACGTATCTGTATGCCCTGATCCTCTTCCCCCTTATCGGTTTGATTGCCCAGGTTGCGTCAAAGCTGATGGGCATTTCCTCCCCGGGTCTGTTTGAACTGATCAGTATATGCACCATATCCGGGTTTTTAGTGCTAACGGTTGTGAATGTTATCGCCTACGCAACTGCAGGACTCTCATTTCGGCATGGATTGGACCCGGATAATTTTGGTATTCCGGTGGTCACCAGCATCATTGATCTGGTTGGTGCGATTACTCTGGTCGGCGTTATTAATATACTCATATAATGATATACGATAATATCAGATACGACAAAGTGTATCATGAAAGGACTATACGCCCATGAGTGATTTTGAGTACCGACCGGTCAGTTTTAAAGATGTATTGGTTGAGATGACCGACATCTCAGAACTGATGGTTGATCTTGCTTATTCTGCGATACTTTTTGAAAGCCGTGAAATAGCCAGGGAGGTTATTTCGCTTGAAGAGCGAATGAACCAACTGGTCTACCAGGCACGGATACAGAGTATCCTCGGGTCCCGGAGAATCGAAGAAGCCGAGTCAATGAGCGGTATGCTGCAGGTGAGTGAAGCAGCAGAAAAAATTTCAAATTCCGCCTCAGAAATAGCGACCATCATCCTCAAAGATGTGAAGTTTCCTGCAAAGCTTCGGCTTGCAATGCCGGATGCTGAAGAGATTACCGAACGTGTGGTTGTTGCCAAAGAGAGCCCGATTGACGGTGTTACCTTAGGGGAGCAAAACCTCCAGAGCAACACCGGGATGCGTGTTATTGCCATACGTCGTGGTGTGTCCTGGATCTATGATCCTGAGTACGGCACACGGATTCTTGATGGTGATATTCTTATTGCAAAAGGGCCGGATAGCGGCATTATCCCGTTATATAAATTATGCGGAGCAGAACTTCCTCCATCTGATGAATCTCCCGAAGGAGGCATTGTAACAGACCTTGACCGGGCGGTGCGCCTGATTGTCAAGATGAAGGATACCTCTGAGCTTGCCGTGGGTCTGGCGTATACATCGCTTCTTTTTAACAACAGGGAAGTGGCGGATGAAGTGGTCTCTCTGGTCACCCGGATGGATGACATGCGGTATAAACTGGATCTCTGGATTCTCGAAGCAGCGAAACGGATCTCAAATGTGGAGTATCTCCGGGGGTTATTGTATATGTCATCATTTGCAGATAATGTTACCAAAGCAGCAGGTTCAATTATTGACGTCATTTTGCGGGACATCGAGATTCCCCCGGTATTTAAAAAGATTGTACGAGAATCTGATGAGATCATTTCACGGGTTGAAGTGTTGGAGGGTTCTGAACTTGCCGGAAAAACCCTGAAA
The DNA here is from genome assembly GCA_964523185.1 of uncultured Methanoculleus sp. Classification (GTDB taxonomy): domain Archaea; phylum Halobacteriota; class Methanomicrobia; order Methanomicrobiales; family Methanomicrobiaceae; genus Methanogenium. The sequence goes on along the minus strand of CAZFXY010000001.1, from coordinate 14,923 downwards.
GAGGCTTCGCTGAGTACGGTGACGGGTATGGTAGTTCTTGCAATCCGGCACGAGAATAAATGGAAATATCGTCCGAGGAAGGATGAACGGTTACGATCCGGAGATATTATCATTGCGAAAGGGCGCCGGGACGGAGAGTGCCGTCTGTATGATCTTTCCCGCGGAACATGAAGAACCGTGAATGTGGGGAAAAAATCGTAAAATGAATGAATCAGAGTGTGAAATAAATTGAATGAATCAGAGTGTGAAATAAAATGAATGATGGAGAAATGACGGTTTATCACCTCTCTTCCGCATGTGATGTGGGGGATGTCGAGGAAGGCAAAGTATATGTTGTGCGTGTGCAGGGATTCGCTGATTTCGGCACATTTGTGTATTTGAATGACCGTATTAAGGGTCTGATACACAAATCCAATGTGAAAACCCATCACCAGGAAGGGGATACGGTATTCGTTCGTGTACGGGAGGTGCGCAAAAACGGAAACATCGATCTCGAGGAAATTGTCCCCACGAGGTATCGGACAGAGACGGTGGCAAAGAAACTCTCAACCATCAGGCTGAGTGACCTTCCCAACAAAGTCGGCAGGCATGTCACCATTGAAGCAGAGGTCGCCCAGATTAAGCAAACCTCCGGGCCTACGATATTCACTATTGTAGATGAAACCGGATCAGAGGATGCTGCAGCGTTTATTGAGGCAGGGGTGCGTGCTTATCCGGATGTTGAACTGGGGGCGATGATCTCCGTCTCGGGTGAGGTCATGCTCAGGAACAACCGCATTCAGATTGAGGTTTCAAATATGCGGGCTCTCTCCGGCGAAGAACGTGATGGCGTGGAAAAACGCATTGCAGAAGCACTTGATCTGCGCGCTGAACCGGAAGACGTCCCGTTCATGATTGATAGTGAGGTGTTGGAACGCCTTAAACCGGAGATGCAGAAGGTGGCTAAAATAATCCGAAAGGCTATCTTTACTGCCCAGCCGATTGTGCTGCGCCACCATGCAGATGCAGATGGTATTACTGCCGCAGTCGCTGTTGAACGGGCAGTTACCTACCTTATTCGTGAGAATGGTGGCGATCTTGACACAGAGAGTCACATGTTCAAGCGTGCTCCCTCAAAGGCGCCATTCTATGAGATTGAGGATATTACCCGTGATCTTGATTTCGCCCTGAAAGATTTTGCCCGGTTTGGCCAGAAGCTGCCGCTCATCGTCATGATGGATAATGGTTCAACAGAAGAGGATGAGCCGTCTTACCGAATGGCAAAGATATACGATATTTCGATTGTGGTCGTTGACCATCACCACCCTGATGAAAGCACGAATGCATATCTCGATGCCCATGTGAACCCGTACCATGTCGGAGGAGACTTTGGTGTAACGGCAGGGATGATCGGCGCTGAACTTGCCCGCATGATCTTCCCGGGCGTGGAAAAAGAGATCCGTCATTTCCCTGCTATTGCAGCAGTGGGCGACCGGAGTGAAGCACCGGAACGCCAGCAGTATCTGGATCTTGTCAGTGATGAATGGAGCGAGGATAAATGCAAAAATGTCGCGCTTGCTCTCGATTATGAACAGTTCTGGCTACGGTTTAATGATGGGCGTGAGATCATAAAAGACATCCTCGGTGTCAACGAAAACCGTGAGCGGCATGAACGCCTGGTTGCGCTTCTCGTAAAGGAAGCAAATCTCGCAATCGAAGAGCAGCTGAGTGCATCAATGCCACATGTTGTCGAACAGGAGCTGTCAAACACAGCAAAACTCTTCATGCTGGATGTGGAAATCTATGCACACCGGTTTACCTTCCCGCCACCTGGAAAGACCTCCGGTGAGGTACATGACATCCTCTGCAGGCGCAATAAAGGCGTGCCGGTGGTGACACTGGGTATCGGTCCTGATTTTGTGGTCATACGGTCGCGTGGTGTTATGATGAACATTCCGAAGATGGTTCATGAACTCAGAGGAGAGGTAATCGGCGGCGGCGTGAACGGCGGAGGCCATCTTGTCGTTGGAAGCATAAAATTCGTCGAAGGAATGCGGGAAACGGTAATTAAAAGCCTCATTAAAAAGATAGAGGAATATCCCGTAGTATAATATTGTAAAGGTTATTTTAGATAATTACCTTTCGTTTTCTCATATATCCCTACACCGGGATTTGCTAACCAATTCTGGCCCATTTTTAGGTATTTCATCAAAAATATGCTAAATATTGTTCAAAAAGACCAATAATAGGCATACCGTCCAGAAACATTTATATTATAGTAATCTCTAAATGGGAGTTGATCCCGGAGTACATCGATGAATCATAACAACCGTATTACTGACTCATATACGGCAACACAGGGGAAGATCGTTTCATACCTGATGCAGGGTCTAATAGCGGGAAAACACTACTTTAAATCTAAGTACATTGCAAAAGATCTGGGGCTTTCGCCGAAAGAAGTGGGCACAAATCTGGCAATTCTTTCTGACATTTGTGCTGAACTTGATATATCCCGCTGGAGTTACTCGAATAGCACCACATGGCGTGTTCTTCCACGTTCTGCATAATTGTTTCGTAATGCTCAGGCCATGGGCCTGAATCATTCAATTGTTTTATTCTCTGTTTCTTCCTGAGTCGGCTATGTTGATTATTCCGGCTATGTTGATTATGCCGGCTATGTTGATTATGCCGGCTATGTTGATTATGCCGGTTATGTTGGTATTCGGCTATGCTGGTTTATCGGTGATAAACCAAAGCATTAACTTGATAACGGGAAACTTCTTGTACATGGTTGATAAAATCGTAACATTTGTATCTGATATAGAATTCGTTGCAAACATCGATGAAAATAAAGACTGTCTGATGAATCAGAGCACACAGTCAGATAATGTCGCCGTTACCGGGGGTAATCCGCTTGGCCTCTGGTACAACATTGATGTGCCCAAGGGCCATGGCCTGAAGGCCGGTGACAAAATACGGATCATTATCGAAAAGGTATAGAATGCAACCGGTATTGAGGGTCAGTGCCCCCGGAATACTTCGTTTCATGAACTGAAAAGACTGCACAGGCGTTATAACTCCGATGACGACATCCCGATTTGCCTATTATGGCGCTCTCATTGTTCTCTTTGCAGGTATCTGTACCTGTGGGTGCATTGCTGATGAAGAGGCATACTCTTCTGCATTCTCTCTCTATGAACACGCAGAGGCGAGATGCAGCGAAATAAACTGGGAGACGAGTCCACCTGAACTGACTGATGCAAAATTGCAGGGGGCAGAAGTGAATCTGAACGAGGCTCTTATGATAGTGGATACCCTTCAGCCGGACTCTGCATCCGACAAACCCAGCGCTGCATACGCATTGCGTGAACTGATTCTCGGAAAAGTCTCTTATGTCTCTGCTGCCCGCGAAGTGTCATCCGCACAGGCACACATCCTGAATGCCGGTGATGCAGCAACTCTCTACCAATACGCTGACTGGTACCTCGAGATGCATGCGGCGATGGGGAATCTTGCCCTTGCAGACAACGCCCTCTTTCGTGCTGATTTACGCATGAACGGAATAAATATGACCCTGGTGCCTGTGGAGATGCGTTCAGATATAGCGGAGGCAAAGGCGCTGAATAGTAATTTTGGCGGACTCATCCTTTCTCTGGAACGGTCTGTTGAACTGGCTCTCGAAGAGCGAAATCCGTAACGATTCTTTTTTTTACACGCTTGCGCTTAGGAATGAAGTGAGTCGGCGGAGTGCTGGCTGGATCAGGGCGTCACCGTACTGTGCTTTTGTCGTCTCCAGGGTGAGGGAGTACGCCTGCACATCCTGTGCGCTTACCATGAAGTAGAATGAATGGCCTGATGCCTGTACGGTTTTAAGGACCTGTTCTTTGTAGCGCATCTGATTGCCGGTGAGGATGGTGCCGGTTTCACTGTCCACCAGCACCCACGTCAGGCGGGAGCTTTCCGGTTTGAGAGGAGCATTCATACTGGCATTTATCCGCCAGAATCCAAACGGTACATGGAACGTATCTGAAAATCCATTACCCGGACCGGTATATTGTGCAAACCGGATGGTTTCTCCCCGCATCCACATCTCTGGATATTCGGGGTCTGATGCGCCGAAATGTGTCATATCATCCGGAAAATCTGTGATCGGATATCCCTTCCCGCCGCTTGCGTAGATAGTGTTTAAATCGCTGTTTTTTGGAATGTTCCATACCTGCGGTGTTGCATGCATGATAGAGACAGGAAGTTTGTCTGCAGGGCTTTCATAGGATGAATGTGGCTGTGAATGCCCGAAAATTGAGTTCATCCCGGGAATACTGTCGATTCCCTGCGAAGCAATGGCGATGATGAGCACAATAACAATTGCACCTGCAAAGGTGAGGATGTCTGCCTGTTTCACATCATAATCTTGTGTAGCCTTTTTGATAACGGTTTGTTTGTATATCTCAGGCGTACATGGGGAATCTCAGAACGTGCAGTTAAAATAACATCGGGATGCACCTTTGGTATCTATGGACCTGCAGGAATCACACACCTGGATACTATTCTATCTGATCTCGTTTGTAGTCTTGCTGGTATCTGTTTTTCTGACGTCAAAAGGGGTTCTCATGGGAATCGGCCTCACCATGGTCATTGTCGTGATTGGAGTAAATCTCATACTTGTACTGAGTCAGATAAAAGAGTCGACAAAAAAAAGAGACATGATGGATAAAATTTCTTATTTTGATAAAACCGAATCTGAAGATTCTGACGATTTTACCCAGTCAAAACGCTGATCAGATCCCCTTCTTTCGGTATATCTTCTGAATGGGGTTATACGGGTCGTAGAACTGCTCCACATCCCGGCCCATATATTCCGTCTTTCCCATGACATAATACCCACCTTGTGAAAGCGCCGGCGCAAAGATCCGTGCGAGCTCATCCTTCTGTTTTTCTGTGAAATAGATCGTCACATTCCTGCAGAGGATGATATCAAGATGCTGTGTCACCGCCGTTCCGCTCATCAGGTCATGCCAGGAGAACTTTATGAAATCCCTGAGATGGGGTTTTACCCGGAATGTTCCGTCCTGTTGTTCATCAAAATGCCTGCGCACCTGTGATTCAGAGAGGTTTTCCAGTGCCTTTCTCTGGTAAAGGCCTGCTTCCGCTTTTTTCAGGGCTTCTTTGTCGATGTCAGATGCAAAGATTGTCACCTGCACATCCGGGTACAGAATCCTGGCTTCATGAACCATCAGTGCAAGGGTGTACGGCTCTTCTCCGGTTGCGCAACCGGCACTCCAGATACGAATTTTTTGTTTCCTACGCCGTATCTCAGGGATGATCTCGCGCTTTATCAGGTCAAAAACTTCCGGGTCCCGCCAGAACTTTGTCACATTTATGGTGAGCGCATTCCGGAGCGCTTCCTGTTCTGTTCTGTCCGATATGAGAAGGGAATTGTACTCAGCATATGATTCAACCTTTTTTATACGCATTCTCGACTGAATTCTCCGCTGGAGATAGTCCGGTTTGTAGTTTTCGCTCTGTATGCTCAGTTTAGATACTATCGTGCGCAGAATCATCTGAAATTCTCTGGTGTCCATGGTGATATCATCTGTCCTGTTCAAATCTGAACCGCTCTATCTGGGAATGCAGGCGCCCTGCCATGGAATCAAGGTCATGAACAACACTGCCCACCTCTTCGGCTGAAGCGCTCACCTCTTCTGCCAGTGTTGCCATCTCCTTATTGTTTTGCAGGGTAATTCGCGCCATCTGTGACACACGTTCCACTTTTTCCATCAACTGGTTTGTGGCGTTGGCCTGATCTTCGGTGGCATGGGTTATTTCCATGACGCCCTGTGATGAGAGATTTATTCCATCGACAATGGTGTTGATGGCATCAATAGATGCATTCACGCTGGTTATACCATTGCGGATCTCATCGTCTGCAGAACGCATCGATTCAGCGGTTCTTTCACTTTCCTTCTGAATAGTCCCGATGAGTGCTTCGATGCTTGCCGAAGCCTCTTTTGATTCAACGGCAAGGTGGCGTATTTCTCCTGCAACAACGGAGAATCCCCTGCCATGCTCACCGGCCCGTGCTGCTTCAATTGCTGCATTGATGGCGAGCAGATGTGTCTGATCGGCAATGTCTGCGATAATCCGTACAATCTTACGAATTTTCTTCATCTGGTCATTCAGGGCAGTTATTTCCTGCATGCTTTGTTGTGATATTGCACCGACCAGTTCCATCTTTTCTGAAGCGTTCTTTCCAATTTCAACACCCCTTGCGCCTTCTTCTGAGGAGCGTTGAGCCTGGTGCATTACTTCCTGGGAGGTACTTGCGATTTCCTGAATGGAGGCAGAGAGATTTGCTACTTCATAGCTGACTGCTTCAATCTCTTTCTGCAGAGTGATCATATTTTCTGTGATTGTCTGAGTATCTGCTGCCATCTTCCCATTGGCATTGCTGATCTCATCACTGCTTGCCGTCAGTTCTTTTGCGGTATGCCGGATGGTTTCAATGGTTTCAGTGACATTTCCCGTGATGGAACGGATAAAGGCAACTGAGTTGTTGTAGTGCACTTTCAGAGATGTTAAGGGATCTTTGTCGAAAATTGTGGCTTCTGCCGTTAGGTTTCCGGATGCGAACTCTTCCATCCGGCTGTTTAGATAATCTGTGCTTTCCGTAAGAGTTTTGGCCTCTTCCTCTCTCTGTGTCATCATATGGGAGATGTTAGCCTCTTTTTCTCTGACATCCGAGATGTCATGGTACACAATGAAAAGATGCGACAATACGCGATCGCGACCGATGATGGGAATGCCGTATTGTTCCAGCACATGCGTACCTGAGGGGAGGTCAACGGTGACAACCCCATAGCATTTTTTCTTTCGGCGGATTACCTGACCCAGCCCGTCTCCTTCCTGGTTTGAGATGTTGAAATCACGGGCGTTCATTCCGATAAGTTTCTTTCGGGGAATGCCGCTCATCCTGACATATGCCTCATTTGTCACCTGTATGGTGAAATTCGTATCCATATACAGGATGGGCATCGGGTTCTCTTCGATCATCAGATCAGAGCGTTTTTTCAGAATTTCGTTCTCTGCCATTCGTTCACGAATGTGCGCTGCTTCCCTGCGTTCCTTTGTGACATCGTTATAGAAGATGTACACCGATTCAACGGAGCCGTTCTCCTGCAGAATGGGGATGCCATACTGTTCAAGCACATAGGTTCCGGCAGGCAGGCAGACTTCGATCTCCGCTGAACTTTGTACTTTATGTTTTACCGTTTTTCCGATACCTTCCCCTTTCTGGTTAATAAGAGAGAAGTCCCTAAGGTTCATCTTTCGGAGTTCTGCGAGTTTCATCCCGGATAATTGTTCATATGCGGGGTTCGCGCCGATAATTTTCAATGAACGGTCAGCACAGAGCACCGGTATTGGATTGTTCATCACCAGTGCATGTATCTCCTGCTCTTTCTGCCTGAGGGCACGAGCAGTTTTATCGTCTTTTAAAGCAGCTGCAGTTGCAGCGTCTTTCAGTGCAGTGGCCTGGTTCTGCAGTCCCCGTTGACCTGCCTCAAGACCAGACACCTGCAGATTCAGACGGGCTACTTTGTTTTCTGCACTGTTTTTTGCCAGTTCTGCTGCACGCACCTTTTCTTTGAGGGCGGTGGTCTCTTCTCCTGACCGCCGTATCCGGGCTTCATATTCTGCTGTCAGGTTTGCGTTTCTGGTTGTAAGTTGTTTAAATCTCTTTTGTAGTTCCACACCATCCGTATCTGATTTTTTGGCTTCTTCTGTCTCTTTCCTGAGTGTTGTCATCTCCTCTCTGAGATGAATAATATCAGCGTCTTTCTGACTGAGATCTGCTTCGCGTTGTGCAATTTCGGCTGTATACTGTGCAGTGAGGTCTTTATGCCGGTGTGTGAGCTCTTCATGGCGATGTGTAAGCTCTTCAAACTGCTGACAAAGGTGTGCGTATGCCTCGGGTTCTGGTGCATCTGCGACCTCTTTCCTGAGTGTTGCCATCTCCTCTCTGAGGTGAATAATACCAGCGTCTTTCTGGCTGAGATCTGCTTCGCGTTGTGCAATTTCGGCTGTATACTGTGCGGTGAGGTTTTTATGCCGATGTGTGAGCTCTTTATGCCGGTGTGTAAGCTCTTCAAACTGCTGACAAAGGTGTGCGTATGCCTCGGGTTTTGGTGCATCTGCAGCCCCCTTTCTCATTTCTGCAGCTTCGCTTCTGAGCGATGCGGCCTCTTCACTGAGTGCAGATAACTGTTCCGTGAAACGGATGATTTCTTCGTTTTTTCTCTGGATTTCGGCTTTGATCAGTTCTTTTTCCTCTTTCCAGACATCTGGGCCTGTGGTTACGATCTCATTGAGCTCTTCCGTAAGGGACCGGGCAATATGCTGCTGGTTTTCGAGGTCTGCATGCAAGGCAGCGATCGTTTTCTCTTGTTTTTCTGCTTGTGCAACCAGCAGTTCAGATGTTTCCCGTGCTGCCTGCTGCTCCTCATCTGCTGCATCGCGTAGCGCACTGAGGGCCGCGTTGATGAAGACAGCCAGTTCCTGCTGTGAGGTGTCAAGGTTGTCCGGGAATATAAATCGGGATTGTGGGTTTGAAATAATCTCTTCAAGTGCTTCAGAGAGTCCTTTCTCTTTTTCCACTGCTGTAATAATCTCAACCGATTCTTCTGTCAGGGGATTTTGCTTATACACTCCCGTGAAAAGTGCCTTTCGTCCTGGTCTCTTTGGCTCTTCCAGCATGTGGATTCAGCTCCTCCGTCCATGTACATTCATTTTTTCAATAGCAGCAGATATTTCCTCATACACCACGGCTGCTCTGCTATCTGGTGCATAATCTGCAATAGGAAGTCCCTGTTTTTGCGCTTCATGCACCTTGATGTCATAGGGCACGGTGAAAACGGTTGGAAAGGCATTTTCACAGAATGCAACAATCTCTTCATGCTGCTGGCGGGACGTGATCTCCTTACTTTTGAGTCCGAAAAGACGACGGAATCCTCGGGTAATCTCTTCTCCCGGTGTCATCTCTTCTTGTATCACCCGCCCGCGGGTGATAATGGCGATATCAGCTGAAACAAGGGTTCCTGTGATCTCTGTGATATCTGAAAATATGGTCTGCATTGCGTTAAAGCCTGTTCGGGCAAACATGCCGATGTCCATGGTGATGATCACATGGTCTGACGCGACAACCCCATTAATCACAAACTGGCCCATGCTGGGAGGAGTGTCAATCAGGATGTAATCGTATTGACTGAGCATAGGTTTTACCGCTTTTTTTAAAACCAGAAGTCTGTCTTCACGTCCATACAGGTATGGTTCGGCGCCTGCAAGGTCAAGCGATGAGGGGCAGAGATCAATCCCCGACTCTGTTGAAACGATAACCTCTTTGAGCGTCACGGATTCAAATTCTTCCGTGCCTGACATAAACACATCATAGATATTCTTCCGTGGCTCCTGCGGGTCGTAACCTAGACCGGTGGATGCATTTGCCTGTGGGTCGCAATCGATAATCAGCACTCGTTTTCCTTTTTTATTAAGAAAACCTCCACAGTTCAGGCAGGCGGTAGTTTTTCCTGTACCTCCTTTATGGTTGGTAAATGTTATTACGGACATCACGTTTCTCTCGTCTTCAGTCGCTAAATGGAATTTCGCGTTGTCAGGTGAAAAACACTCTGTTTATTTTCGTTTAAAAATGCGCATTTTTATACTGAAAATGTTATACGATTCGAAAACCAAACAGATACTATCAATGGAACGTTCCAGACTGAAGATTGTAATTTTTGGGGCTTATAATGCCGGTAAGTCTACCTTTATTCGGGCGATTGATCCGGAGTCCCATCATGTTGAAGCGAATAAATGTGACATTCCGACAACCGTCGGGCTTGATTTTGGGCGTACACAGATCAAGAACCAAAAAATATACCTCTTTGGGACTCCAGGGCAGGAACGGTTTGAATTTGCCCGTGATATTCTTTCCCGCGGCATGGACGGTGCCATTGTCATGGTTGATACCACGCGTGATCTGGATGCATTAACCATTCGGATCTGCCAGACCCTTAGGGCTTCAGGCTGTCCGTATGCTGTTTTTCTAAACAAATGTGACCACCCGGATTCCCGTCCGGTGCGTTACTGTGCTGTGACGGAATCGGTCTTTTCTCCGGAGATTTCGGCTGCTACCGGCACCAACACCGCAGAGTCACTGCGTGCATTTCTGGAACTGCATTTCTCATAGTATCCGGCCCGGGTCAAAGCAAATAGTATAATTTGTCCCGGGTTTTACTAACATCAGGTATGTCCAGGATTGGTGTTGTAACCGGACTTTTTCTTGTTCTGGCGGTGGTTATTGTATCTGGTGGATGCCTCGCATATTCCATCGGTACAGTTTCGTATGACGGAAGCGCAGTGCATGTCTCTGTAGATAATAAAAAGGAGGCCAGGGATGTCGCGATGCAGATCACGGTATTTGATCTCTCCGGGTTTGAACAGGTAGAGGTAGATAAAATTGTCCATTCGGTGCATCTTGATGCAGGAATGAATGATGTTGCCTTTAATACTGTGTTGCAGCCCGGTCCCTATCGGCTCTTTGTTTATATGATGGAGAACGGAAAACGGGTTGGCTGTGTAATAGAAGATATCGAGGTCTGATACGTGGGTTCGTTTATTCAGGCAGCCGCAGGAAAAAAACCTTGCGACACCCTCTTTACAAATGCCCGGGTATTCTGTCCGTTTACCGGAGAATGGGAGGAGAATGCCTCTTTTGCGGTAAAGGACGGCCGTGTAACAGGATTTGGAACATATACCGCAAAACAGACCATTGATCTGCGGGGAAAACGCGTCCTTCCCGGACTGATTGATGCACATGTGCATATTGAAAGTTCTCTTTTGACACCTGCTGAGTATGCACGGGTGGTTATTCCCCACGGAACCACCACGGTGTTTGCTGACCCCCATGAAATTGCGAATGTTGCAGGCATAACGGGGCTGCGGTATATGCTGCAGGAGCGTTCAAAGGTGGCGCTTGATATCAGGCTGATGCTTCCGTCCTGCGTCCCGGCGACACCGCTTGACCGGGGAGGAGCCGTTCTTTCCTGCCGTGATCTTGCACCTTTTATCGAAGAAGAGGGGGTTGCCGGCCTCGGTGAAGTGATGAACGTGCCGGGTGTGCTCGCAGAAGACGCAGATCTGCTCTGTAAAATTGGTTTGTCTCCGGTTGTGGACGGTCATGCACCGCTGCTCTCCGGCAAGGCACTCTGTGCGTATATTGCAGCAGGCATCCAGAGTGATCACGAATGCACGAATGCCCGTGAGGCTGCCGAGAAACTCCGGCGCGGGATGTACATCATGCTGCGTGAAGGGTCAACGGAGAAGAACCTCAGTGCGCTGGCTGCGGTAGTGACGCCTGCCACGGCGCCCCGGTGTTGTTTTGCAACCGACGACAGGCATGCAGATACGCTGGCAGAGGACGGGCATATTGACGACGGTATCCGTAAGGCAGTTGATGCCGGCATCGCACCGGAGGCTGCGTATCGGATGGCCACCCTCTCGGCAGCAGAACGATTCGGTTTGAATGACCGGGGTGCACTCGCACCCGGCCGGCGTGCCGATTTCTGTGTGCTGGATGACACCGGACCCTGCACGGTGACAGATACCTATATTTTGGGGGTACGCTGGACGGACCCCGGATACCGTCCTCCGGATGTCCTGCATGTGCCGTTTTCCTGTGCCCCGCTGACCGAAGCCTCCATTGCCATCCACGGAAGCGGAACCGCCCGTGTGGTGGGTCTGGTGCCGGGGCAGGTTCTCACGCATGAACGGTCTGCTGAGGTTGACGGAGCGTCCCTGCCTGATCCCTCACGGGATCTCCTGAAACTGGTGGTCTGTGACCGTTACCGCAGTGGGGGATGTGGTGTCGGGATAGTAAACGGGTTTGGTATCCGGGACGGTGCCATTGCAGCGAGTGTGGCCCATGACTCGCATAATCTCATCGCAGTCGGAAGTGATGACGCTGCGATCATCCGTGCCGCAGGGATGGTGATTGCAGCAGACGGGGGCATGGCAGCAGTTTCCGGGAGTTCGTCAGCGTTTCTTGCCCTCGAATGCGGCGGGCTGATGTCATCGCTTCCGTATGAGGGGGTGGCAGCGTCTCTTCGGTCCCTTGAGGCATGTATCCGCACCACCGGGTGCATCGATAATCCGTTTATGTACCTCTCGTTCTGTGCACTCACGGTGATTCCGGAGACCCGGGTGACTGAACGCGGGGTCTTTGATGTGGGTGCCTTTGCCGATGTACCGCTTTTCTATTCCGCACCCAATAATCGCTAAAAGATGCCAAAGATGGTGGGTGGTATCACGCCTGCCACCATCATCAGGAGTATCAGGATCGGCTGGTGGATGATGTATATCAGGAGCGAGTGCCTGCCCGCCGCAGCCAGAAGGCCGGTGACCAGAGGGCAGGGTATGGATATCTGCTGCAAGCGGCGACCACCGGGGTAGAGATATGCCCCTGCCCCCAGGCCCAGAAGGACAAGGCCAAACCAGGGAATGAGTGGTTCATAATCGACAGAACAGAAATCCGGAGGGTGGATACCCAGCCACGCAAGCCAGAGCGGCCCCTCTGTCCCGGTTACCACAAGAGCCAGTGCAATCACTATCATGCCTGCGATGAGATTTTTTTTCTGCAGGGAAAAAAAGAGAGGCGCAAGACAGATGGAGAGGCCGATGAGGTGCAGGATGCCGAAGAGGATATACCCCTCGCCAATCACATACCACGTGACAATGGTGATGCCGCATCCCAGTGCAAAGATAAAGAGACCCCTCATGAGATATTTGCGGACAAGGGCGATACCGGTCACCCCTTTCTGTATGGCACGCTCCCTGCTGATGTGCAGGGACAGTCCAACCAGAAATACAAAAGTACAGGCGCAGGTGAGTGCGAATATCTTCCAGAAACCCCGGGTTATCACGATGTCTGCCACACCAAAGTAGATGAGATCGAAGAGCAGGTGGTAGATGACCATCATGAGAATTGCCATTCCACGGATTGTATCAATCTCCCCGTATCGTGTCGTGGGTTTGTGCCGGGTACTACTATCCTGCTCCATTCGTCTTCATTATTATTGGGAGGGGCAATACGCATTAGTGTGATGAATCAGGACGATGAGCATATAATTGAGGCAGCCGGGTGTGCACGGGTTGTTGTCAGAAATGGGCAGGTCGTATCGGTCGGGCCCGCCGGTATTCAGTCCTGCCCGCTTGCAGCACGCTTCCGTGAGCCGGTCAAAACATTTAGCGAAGAAGAGATCCGGCGCAATATTGAAGGACGCATTGCATCATTTGGGATGTGTACTCCTGACCGTCAGGTGGAATCGGATGATGATTTTGTGCTGTTTGGTGCATCGGAACTTCTCTCCACCGCTCTTCGCTCCGGTATCATCGATGCGGCGGTGATTGCCTGCGACGGAGCAGGAACGGTCATTGCCACCACGCCGCGTCTTATTCAGGGCATCGGGGGAAAGATGTCGGGACTGGTCTCAACCACGCCGATTCCTGCGGTGATTGAGCGTATTACTGCACAGGGGGGCATTGTGGTGTCTCCCCATGACGCAGCGCTCAATGCAGAAAACGGCGTGCGGAGGGCGCTGGAGAACGGGTTCCATGCACCTGCCGTGACAACCGCCTCTGCAGATGAAGCAGTTTCCATTCGAAGCGTATACCCTTCTGCCTGTATCGTGGCGGTGCACACCACCGGCACGAATGAACAGGACGCAGAGAAATATGCAGCGTCCTGTGATCTGATATTTCCGTGTGCGTCCCGTGCGATGTATGAGATTGCCGGAAAACGGGCCTTTTTGCAGGGAGGCAAGGCGGTCCCGGTATTTGCCATGACTGCTACGGGAAAAAAGGTGGTGCTTGCAAAGATTGCAGACACCGATACACCTGTGGTGATTGCCGGGCGTTCGCTGCCCTATTCTGAAGGAAAGGAACCCTTTCCCCTTCAGTGATGCTATTTCAGGTGCAGAATATCCTGCAGGTCACAGAAGGAATGCAGGGTATAGTGCGGCCGTATCCCGGGATGGGGGATGCCAATCCAGTCGCCGTATTTCGCATAGACGGTTGTCATGCCTAAGAGATTACCCGGCTCAATTTCCCGCTTCGGGCTGTCGCCAACGAGCCATGCCTCATGGACACTGCACTTCAGCATGGCTGCGGCCGCATGAAATATCTCCGGTTTTGGTTTTCTGACGCCTGACTGATCCGGTGTCATGACGCCTGAAAAGTACTCCCTGACTCCGGTTGCAGCGAGCCGTTTTTCGGCCTGATTACTCTCTGCATCGGTGACAATCGCCATGGATACACCGGCATCTGCAAGAAGGGCGAGGGTTTCTTTCACTCCGGGATAAAGGGTTAATGATGCCATTTTCACATCTTCATATACCGCACATGCCTCTTCATACAGGCGTGGTTCAAAGACATGACGATCGTCCATGAAATCACGGATATTGTTGTGGTGTTCAAAGCCATGGGTTCCGCTCATAAAGTAGCGGAAGAGCTCTACCCCCTCTCCGTTGCCCACGAGGTTTGCAACCGCCTCACATGACTGCGTTTTTGCTAAATGAAAGTCATGGAGCGTATTGTCCATATCAAAAAGGATGTATTCCGGTAATGTTTTCGTCATGATATCTGGCATATTTAAAGAACCCTCTCTTTTTGTGTACAATAATTCGCTGAGTCCGGATAACAGGTTTGGTATTGCGGTAACGCCGGAAAAAGTATATCTGCTACTTCGTCCTCTCCTTAGGTATGGGACAGGAAAAATCAATGGCACAGAATACATTTCATATCAGAAATCCGCTGCTTCTTATCGGGTGTGTGATTCTGGCAAATCTCGCAGGGTTTATCGGTTCGTTTTTTACGGCGACAGGGCCGGGGTCATGGT